>JAYOKQ010000021.1:0-52135 GCA_038119905.1 Gemmatimonadota bacterium
TGTGTCCCCAGTTCAATTCTGGGAGGAGCCACCATCTAATTATAAACAGGGACTTAGTGCACACAAGCATTGAGTCCCTGTTTTTTTATGCGCGGCCCCCGATACATCTCGCTGCGCACCGTTGTGACATCCGGAGCATTTGCATCTATTTTGATTTCCAATCACACCCGGCGCATTCAGGCGCACAGCTTAACAACACCAGGTAAGTTATGTCCACAAAGAAACGCATGCTGTTAACCGGCGCGGCCGGCAACATAGGAAAGACGCTATACCGTGCGTGGGAAAAGGAGGGGCGCTACGAACTGACGCTCTGCGACCTGCGACAACCGGAGAGCCAGACGTCGCGTGCCGAGGTGGCCGACGTGCGCGATTACGAGCAGATGCAGGCCCTGTGTCGCGACCAGGACGTTCTCGTCCACCTAGCCTACGTGCCGCAGCGACATCTCGGCAAGGAAAAGGGCGAGGTGTCCGATATCGGCGCGTCTATGCTGCTGTTTGAAGCGGCACGAGAGGCCGGCATCGGCAGGATTATCTTGGCCAGCACCAACCACGTGACGGGCGTTAACGAACGGCGCGTGCCGGCGCGCCTGTCTACCGGCGATCAGTTTATTCCCGACGGCTGGTATGGGGCCATGAAAGGCATGGCCGAAATCGCCGGCCGGCACCTAGTAGAGAACTGCGCAATGCGCTTTATTTCCATTCGCATCGGCTCGTTTACCGGCCGCGATACGGCCGATAGCCTGCGCACCTGCAGCACCCTGCTGACGCCGCGCGACTGCGTGCAGCTCTTCACGCTCGCCGTCGACTACGAAGGCCCAGAGCGCTACCTAGTCACCTATGGCACCTCGGGCAATTACAGCACGCATCACCCGGGCTTTCTCGACCTCAGTGCCGCCATAGATGTATTGGGCTATCGCCCGCAGGACAACGCGCTGCGCGATTTTGGCGCCGATCAGCTTTCGAGCATGCCGCGCGATGCGTAGGGTTGGCTAGTCTCGGTAGGGATCGAATTCGCCGTCACCAGCCATGCACACACCAATCGGCATCAGCGTGTGCTCGATGGAAAGACTCTCGGCGTGGTAGGACAACACCTCGTCGAGTCGCTTGTAGACGTGCGGACTCTCGTCAGTGCCAGCGCCGCGCAATTCCACGCTGTTGAAGTCGCGAATCCAGTCTTCCATCATGGTGCGCGAAATCTGCCCCTCCGTGCGTTGAACCAGCCGCCCCCCTTTCCAGCGCCGCTTGCCGGCAGCAGCCGTGCGCGACATCGTGCGACCCGCTCCGTGCACCGTTGAATAGAGGCTTGCACTCGACTCAGCGGCCTCGCGCCCGCGAATAATCACCGAGATGTCCCCCATGGAACCGCCGATAAAACTGCGCTGATTTGGAAAGCAGGGGGTAGCGCCTTTGCGCACCACCCACAGATCTCGATCGCCGTGCGTTTCGCGCCAGGCAAAATTGTGGTGATTGTGCACGCTGTCGAGAATATTGGCCCCTATAATTGCAGCAACTCTATCGCAGACCCAGTCGCGTCCCGCATAGGCGTAGCGACCGGCCAACCGCATGCAGGCCAAATATTGGTCCCCCAGATCCGAATCGACGCGCAGGCGCACCGGCTCGACCATCATCCCGTCGCGTCCACCGCCGGCACGTATAAAATGGGACGCTAGTTTGTGGCCCAAACCGCGCGACCCGAAGTGCACGCCGCACCAAATACGCTCTTGCTCATCGACGAAGAGGTCGACATAGTGATTGCCCGAGCCAACTGTTCCCAGCTGCTTGCGCGCCATGTCTTTCAGCCCACCGGCAACCTCGATATCCCATGCTGGATCGTCTTCAAACAGCTCCGCTTCAACGGTCTCTTTATTGGTGCGACCGATCCCAAAGGATATGTGCTGCTGGATGCGATCCAAAATAGAGCCAATGTGCTTTTTCACTTCGCCGGCATCGGCATCGAGCAACACGGCCTTGTTTCCACAGGCGATATCAAAGCCAACGCCCGAGGGAGATATCTCCTCTTCATAGGCGATGACTCCACCAATCGGCACGGCATAGCCCAGATGATGATCGGCCATCAGCGCGGCATGTGTCGCGGTTCGCGCACAGGTCTGCATTTGTTCGATAGCACCCGCATCGGGCACGCCCCATACCGGAATAGTGCCGACTTTCTTATACGTCACGCAGCGTTCGCTCCTGCGTTGATTCGCTGCCAAAATAGCGCTGCATAAGCCGTTCGGGCGGCCAGGAGCCCAATGTCTCCAACGTGCTGCGCCAGGCAAACTCGTCGAGCAGCGCCTCAACTTCTGCGCGCGATTTGCGGGGCGCGGGACGCGCCTCGGCATTGGCAAAGGCACATACCAGCTGTGCGTTGATCGCCGCACATTCGGTAAGACCCGTCGCATAGACCTTGTCGATCGTGTCGGCACGCGTGTGCACGTAGCGTCCGGCATCGGGATCGACCAACTCACAGCCAATGGCCACCGTCGGCACGCCGTGTGCCCAAAATGGAAAGTGATCGGATGCCCATCCGGGATTGCCCAGCACGACCTCAAGAGGCCCCTCTATGCCTTCAACTCGTGCCTCCTCGGCAACGCCTTCGAGCAGGGGGCGCACTCCATCGTAACCGGCACTAATGAGGCGTACGGGCCGCCCGCCAACGTCGTTGTTGATCATCGCTACGGCTTGGTCTAGCTCGGCGGCATGCCAGTGGGCATAAGCCCACGATCCAACCAACCCCAGTTCTTCCACGCCAAAAAAAATAAAGCGCACGTCGCGCTGCAGCTGGTCTTTATAGCGAGACAGACCCCGCGCAGCTTCCAGCACGGCGACGACGCCCGTTCCGTTGTCTACGGCTCCCGGACCGACGTGCCACGAATCGTAATGTCCTCCGAGGGCAACATATTCACCGGTTGTGCCCCGGCCGCGCAGCGTGCCTACGACATTCCACGAGGTCCGTTCAGCCACTGTACTATCGAGCGTAAGCGACAGCCGCACCGTGCCCTTGCGCTCTTCTAAACGGCGCAGATAGGCTCCATCCTCGCGGCTGATAGATGCCGTCGGAATATTCCCCTCGCGATTGAAAGCACAGGTACGCGCCGGCTGCAACCCCCCGGCCATGCTGCGCGACTCAAGTAAGGCGGCTGCTCCTGCCGCAGCGACCAGCGGCATTTTAACCTGGCGCGGTACGGGGTGATAGGGCGCGATGACCATGCGTCCCCTTATCTCATCGCTGCGCTGGCGCACCTCATCGGCATCGCAGCGCGCAAGAAATACAACTTCCGCTTCCAAGCCATCTGCAGCGGGAGATAAACCCGCACAGCGGCATACAATATCCCGCTCAACCGGTGCAACAATTCGCAATTCCTCTCGCTGGCAGCTCCAGCCCCAGTGGGGAAACGACTCGATTTCGACGCTATCCAAACCGTAGCGGCGCAGGGTATCGACCAGAAAATCACGCGCCGCCCTTTCTCCCGGACTACCAGCCAAGCGACTGCCGATGTCGTCGGCCAAAACTTGCATATTTTCCCACGCTTCCGAAGACGAAAAAATCTCATCCGCTACCTGCTGCCCGAACCCACTCTCACCCGGCTCCGCCCCCCGTAAAAAACTTGACATAGTTTCCCTTTTAAAGGTATATAATGAGACAACTTCATTGAGTGTGACTATGCTTCGACCAACCGATCTACAGGACAACTTCTCCAAGGCGCCGATGGCCGCGCGCGAGCAGCACGTGCTGCAAACGCGGCCTGAACAGGCTCAGCATAATCTGACCCGGCAGCAGGATCAGGAGCACGTCCTCGACCACAGCCGCATACGACCAAACGATGGAGCCGACGCGAGCGAGAACCGCGTCGACGATCGCGAAAAGAACAAGCAAAATCCCGCGCGCCGCGTGCGACAGGCTTCCTCTAGCCAAGAAACCGAAGACGGCGATGCCGCCCCACCGCGGCCGAGTATAAACAGCGCTAAGTTCATTGATATAACCGTATAGAATAAGGCCCCGGTAGCTATCTACCGGGGCCTTATTCTATACGGTACAGGTACGACCTATTCGTCGTCATCGTCGTAGTATTCTTCTTCGTCGTCATCGTCCCCATCGTAATCATCCTGCCCTTCCAGAAGAGATATTCGTCGCTGTAGGGCATCGTTGCGTTGATTGGTAGCCGAAATACGCTCACAGAGGAGTTCGACGATATTTTTCATAATGCGCATGTACATGCCCGCATTCGAGGCCAGCACCGCATCGAGGTTTTTCTTAGTGATAACCACGGCAACCGACGGCTCCATAGCAGATATATTGGCCGAGCGCGGCTGGTCCGTTAGCACGCCCATCTCGCCGGTAGGCGACCCCGGCGTAATCTCACCGAGCTGGTCTCCGCTAGCCGTGGTGACCAACAGCCGCCCGCGCAGCAGCACCACCATCTCGTCGCTGGGGTCCCCGATAATGTATAAGCGCTGACCCGTATCGTACTGCTTGGATACCGCAACGCGCAAAATTCGCTGTATATGCTCAATCTCCAGGCCCTTAAAAACGCCAATCTTGCGCATGACCAACATGAGCTGGTGTTGTTGTTTATTCATCGATCAGGCCTTTCTAAGCCCCGGCAACCGCTTTAGAGTACTCGTACCTTCTGTAAAAAATCACCGCGTTGCGCATTGGCCGCGTCTAGGGCATCTTCGCCTCCCAGAACAGCAACCACACCCCGCTGTGCCACCTCATCCAATATATCGGCAAAGGAACGGAAGTCTTCGGCTCTCGTTTGTAAAATCTCGTCGCGCATGCGCTGCCGATAGCCGTCATCAACCCCGGTCAAGTGGCGCATCATAGAGGTATACCCCTTGGCATCGGGCAGTTGGTATGCATCGAGATCGCCAATCGCACCAATGATCGATTTGCTCAGCTCGTCATCGTTCACGTTGAGATCGCGCAGAAACGAGCCGCTTCCGTCAAAGCTATCCAATGTACCCGTCACGTTGGGATCGCGGTAGGAAGCATAGGACAGCACGCCAGAAAAGGGATCAAAAGAGCAAAAAGCGCCATAGGCCCCGCCCTGCACGCGCACGCGATCCCACAGCCAACTTGCACCCAAGTAACGCGTGATAACGGTCGAAGAGCCGTGCAGCTGGTAGCCTAGGTCGTACAGATTGGCCGCCTTGCCCACATAGTTGACTTGAGCGGGTATCAGCAATCCCTCGTTGCCTTCGAGCGTCGGACGCACCCACTGCTGTTGGGGCCCTCTCTCGACGGGCAATCCGGCCAGCAGAGCGGAGAGTTCGCCATCAAACAGAGCCCGATCGTCGCCGCTGAGCGTCACATTGCACAGCGCGCCGGACCGACTAAACAGTAGATCGCGCATCGACTCTAAGCGGCGCTGAACCGCCGGCCAATCTCGCTCGATCTCGGCGACGAGTTCGCGCAGAAAAAATAGGTAGTCGACACCGCGCATTTGCTCGGACAGCCACGCCGACATATCAAAGCGCGCGCGCAGTCGCAGCGATACCACGCGATGTCCACCTGGCACCAAACTCGATTCTTCACTCGCCTTTTCTTCGAGCGCCATCTGCAAAAATCGACCCCGGTCATCTAGGCGCACTTTGCCCAATATATCGCGCAGCAGCCCCATGAGTTCGGGCGTGCGCGCGACGGTCGACTTGCCGCGCAAAAATAGATAGGCGTGCAGCGCATCGCTCTGCCGATGTCCACTCAGCACCTGCTGGGTCCACAGTCCACCGGTCTGCGTGCCGATGCGCTGCTGGAGCTGTACAAAGCTCTCGTCCTCGGTCCCCATCTCTAAGAGCGCTCGGCCAAAGAGCGGGACATAGGGCAGCAGTTCCTGCGGCAGCACGCTCAGGTCAAATCCCAGATCAAAGTAGGCGATGCCGTTGGTAAATAGGTCGTGATGCAGCGTCTGCACGCCTTCTACCGTCGTTTCCTCGAGCGGAATCGTAGAAATTTCTCGCTGCAAATCGCTCAACTCCAAACGCGGCAGTTTGGCCAAATCAGCCGGATCGTCGGGGCGCTCCTGCGCCTCCTGCAGAGCGCGCGCCGTCTCAGCTACTTCTGCAACCTGATCGTCGTCCATCTGAGCCCGCGCTGCGGCCAAACGATCCCGTTCTGCGCGCTCCTGCCGTTCACCTTCCGCTCCGTCCGGGCGCAGCACAACCGTCGTGCGGTGCGCGTTGTCGAGCAGGTGACGGCGCACCAAGCCAGCTAAAAAGTCGCTATCGTCCTCTAAGCGCGTGCGCAGTCGAGCGAGCGATTCCTCAAAGCGCAGCGCTTCCAGCGGATCGCGGTCGTAGAGCCAATGCGCTAGGCTGCGCAGCATGAGCGCCAAACCGCGCGGATAAGAACCGGTATTGTTCTCGCGCAGGCGAAACTCCGCCGTATTGAGCGCGGCGGCAACCATGCCCATATCGATGCCGTCGCGTGCAATTTCCTCAAGCGTATCGACCACCAGGGCGGCAACGGTGTCGATATCGGCCTCGCGCACCCCTTTCAGTCCGGCGCCAAAAAATAGCTGCTTCATCTCCGTTTCGAGACCGCTGCCCGTCACGTCTTCGCCCAAACCCGAATCGATCAGCGCCTTGCGCAGCGCCGATGCGGGCGTGCCTAACAGGACGTAATCGAGTATCTGCAGCGCGCGGCGCTCATCTAGGTTGATATCGCCGTCGAGCAGCCAGTTGACTGTAACGAAACAGGTGGCGTCTTCGCCGTCGCTGGCATAGACGTGATCGAGTCGGCGCGCCTCGGTAAAGCGCGGCTGGTCGCCTATCTGCGAGTCGATCTGGCGGGGTTCAAAATCGCACAAGTATTCTTCCAACAGCACCAAGCGCCGATCGATATCATCGTCGCCATAGAAGAAGATGCGCGCATTACTGGGGTGGTAATAGTCGCGATGGAACTGTTCAAATTGCTCAAAGCTCAAATCGGGTATGGCGCGTGGATGCCCTCCCGACTCAACCCCATAGGTCGTATCGGGAAAGAGCGACTGCTGAGCATATTCAGCCGCTACGCGCTCAGGGTCGGAATAGGCCCCCTTCATTTCGTTGAATACAACCCCCTTATAGCTGAGCTTAGCGCCCTCTTCCTCTACTTCGTAATGCCATCCCTCCTGCTGCAAGACAGCCGGCGTGATGCGCGGATAGAAGACGGCGTCCAGGTAAACGTCTATAAGGTTGTAGAAATCCTTCAAATTGGTACTGGCCACGGGATAGCACGTTTTGTCGGGATAGGTAAAGGCGTTGAGGAACGTGTTGAGCGATCCCTTAATCAGCTCGACAAACGGCTCTTTTACGGGATACTTGCGCGAACCGCACAGCACGGAGTGCTCAAGAATATGCGCCACTCCCGTCGAGTCGCTGGGCGGGGTGCGGAAATTTATTCCGAATACCTTGTTTTCGTCGTCGTTGGCCAACGACAGCAGCTGGGCTCCCGTGCGATGCCTATAGACGCGCGCCTGCGTATTCAATTCTTCGAGATATTCTTCGCGCAGTAGTTCAAACTGATGTTCTGGCATACCTATCCTCTCTACCAGTCGACACACAAGGTATATCGACACATATGGGCGTATCTCTATAAAATCCCACTAAAATCGTCGATTAGTCGTCCAATCGCCACACCGCAGCCGCTGTTTTCCCCAGTATACGCTCCTGATCGAGCGCCGTTAAAAACGGGATGCCCTCGCGCACCAGGCGCAGTTCGTCGGCCAACGACGGCCAGTTGTGCTTGAGGCGATGATGCCCCGGATATCCCGTGCCCCACATGGAACGGGCGCTGCCAAAAGCATCGTAAAGCAGACGTATGTAAGGATGCACGTCCACATAGGGATACCCCTGGCGCGAGCGTCCAGCGACATCGGAAATCTTCACAAATACATTGTCGCGCTGGGCAAGCCCTATAATCGGCTCAAACGAGGCGGGGCCGGCCTCCAGATCGGGATACCCCATATGGTCGATCAACAGCTTCATGTGGGGGTAACGCCCCGCAATCTGGTCGACTTGAGGGGCATCGGCGGGCCGCATGTGAAACTGCACGACGGCATCGGCGGCAGCCAGTTCCTCCCACAACGCCTCGTTTTGCGGCGCGATGAGAATCTGTTCGTCCGGATAATACATCGGATGGAGGCGGAATCCGACCAGGCCGCGTTCGCGCATCCAATAGCGCGCGGTCTGCGCATTGTCGGGATCTTGCGGATCGATAAGTCCGTGGCCGATAAAACGGTCGGGAAAGCGGGCGACGGAATCGGCAATATAGCCGTTGTCCCAGGTTGACCAGCTGGTCTGCACCAATACGCACCGATCGACGCCGTGCGCGTCCATTTCCTCGAGCAATTCATCGGCGGTGCCCGGTTCGTCTGGCAGGCTTTTCCACCCGGGCGCCGTCGGACCGACCGGATAGCGCGGAGGATCTATTTCCCATACGTGTACGTGCGTATCAACTATCACTTGTATACTCCCCTCATGGAAAGGCGATCTTGCCCAAAACCACAGCGCGCTGCGCGCCGGTAGCTGCCGGCACATTTGCAGCGTTCCCCACGAGCGTCTCGTTGGCCAATACCGCAAAACTAAGCGCCTCGCGCGCATCTGGATCGACGCCAAGTTCCTGCAGCGATGCTACGCGCGTAGTACCCATAGCTCGGCCAATGCGCTCCAATAAATAGGCGTTGTGCACTCCACCACCGGCAACCCATACCTCATCGATCGGATCGACGGCCGCCCGAGTAATCGCCTGGGCAATCGAGAGCGCGCTAAACTCGGTCAGCGTTGCTAGCACGTCATCCGCTCCGCAGTCAACATCTTTCAACATGACATCAAGAAAGGCCGTGCCAAACGCCTCGCGCCCCGTCGACTTGGGCGGTTTGCGCAGCAGGTAGGGATGCGCCATCAGGCGCGCGAGCAGCTCGCTGTCAACGGTGCCACACGCCGCGCGCTCGCCGCCGCGATCAAAGGACATACGCCCCTCAGTGACACGCTCAACGGCTGCATCAATCAGCATATTTCCCGGCCCCGTATCAAAGGCGCACACGTCTTCCAAGCGCCCACCAGCCGGCACGATCGTCACGTTGGCAATGCCTCCGATGTTGAGCAACACGCGGCTTCGCTGGGCATCTCCGAAGAGCAGACAATCTGCCAACGGCACCAGCGGCGCCCCCTGTCCGCCGACGGCCATATCCGCCGGACGAAAATCGGCGACAGTGGGAATACCCGTATGCAGAGCGATAACCGAAGCATCGCCTATTTGCAGCGTCGAAGGCGGATCGCCGTCGGGCAGGTGGCGCACCGTCTGTCCGTGCGATCCAATTAAATCAATATCGGCCGGAACCAAACCTGCGCGCGCGACAACGGCCAGCGCAGCCTCGGCAAAAACCGCTCCCAGACGCGCATTCGCTTGACAAAGAAGGTCGATCCCAGCCCGATCCTCGCACAAATCGAGCACATCTCTGCGCACATCGGACGGCAGTGGAAAAGTCTCAAAGGCCAACACGCGATGGCGCACACCGGCCCCACTGCCGCAGAGCTCAGCGATCACCGCATCCACACCATCGGCCGAAGTGCCCGAGATCAGACCCACCACTCGCCGACATTCCTTGCGAGCGATCTCACTCAGCGCGTGCATCAAACGCTCCTCTCTCCACGTCTCGAGCGACGACGGCAACCATGCCAAAGAGCACGGCATACACCAAGGCAAATCGACCGTTTATCATTGACGCATTGCCCAACCCCAACGCCAACATACCCATCAGTAGGGCAAACGCCGCTGCACAGAATGCGCGCACCTGCAGATTGTCCGAACGATAAAATGCGCGCCACGCCAGCTGCATAATCCGACCGTACATCCAGAAAAAAGCCAGCAGCCCGAGGGCCCCCATCTTCACGAGGATCGTCAGGTACAGGCTGTCGACGGTCCAGGCGCGCGTCCATTCGTAGCGCATCATATCCTCGTTAAAGTTGAGCAACATCAGCGTTTTTCCCTGACCGTGGCCGAGCAGCGGATGTTCGGCGCTAGCCTCGAGCGCAACCGCATAAGAAAAGAGCCGACCCAACACGTGCACGTTTTCCTGATACTCGACGAGCGAGCGCGAACGCTCAAACACCTGCGCTCCGATCGAAGCACCAGTCAGGCGCTGAAAGGAGAACACCGTACCGGCTAGCAGCGATAAGACGACCAAGACGAGCGCAGCAGATCGCCAGCGACTGCGCCCCTCGTTCAGGCGTCCCTGCATATACACGATACAGAGCAAGCCGATAATAAACACGGCCCACATGCTGCGACCCACCGTCAGGACAAAGGCTAAACCAATGGGAAAGAACAGCAACAGCAGCAGCGAGCGGCTCCAGCGCCCCGACGCAAAGACCAGTTCAGACACCACGAGCAGCAGGGCAATGGGCAGAATCATGCCCTGGAGGCGCGCCACCCGCACAAAGCGCTCGCCCACGGACAGATCGATGGCCCCGACAAATTCTAACACATATTCCAGCGCGACGACCAATCCGAGCAGCACCAGCAGCGGTGCGTAGTGCCGCAGCACGCGTCGAGCGCTGATAAAGTGCGCAACGACAAAGAACGTCACGTAGTAGAGTGGAAAGCGCACGTCGCGCCAAATAACGCTAGCCTCGTTACCGTGGAGGAATCCGATACCAATCGAAAGCGCGGTGACGAGTAGAAAGACCAGCACTGGAGCATCAGCCCGCGTGTGCGGCAATTGTAAATGCCGCCGATATACCCAGTCAATAAGGGCAAAAAAGCACGCGAGCATCAAAAAGCCCTCCTGCAGACGCAAGCCTCCCGGAAGGACTAGATCCGATAACAGCGTCGAAGGCAGAGCAACGGTCACCGCCAGCATAATCGACAGCGTACGCTCTACGGAAAAAACAAAGAATCCCAACGCAAAGACGAGCGACGGCACAGCCCAAAATAGCTGAGGTGCAAAGAAAATAGGTACAGTCACCAGCGCAACCTGTACACCGATCACACTCCATAGGAACGCGCCGCTGGTCGGCTGAATCCGGTCAAAGCTAAACGCGTTCATCGGTGGACTTGCCGGGAAAATAGTGAGCCAACCAACAGGCTGCCGGAGCGATCAGCGCTAGGTCGATGGGCAAACGAAAACGAACATGAGCAAAAAATAGCGCATAAATCCCCATCAAAGCGACGGCCAACGAAGCCGCAGCCCATCCCACCGGGTCGCGCCGCATATGCCACAGTCCCAGCCCGCCTAGGGCGAGAACTGTGGCACTCGTAAGCGAGTTGACCAGCGTCCGCAGCATGGGAGCTCCCTCTCCTAGCGGGCTCCACAGTAGGACCACCTTGGTCGCGGCAAGGCGCAGCGCGCGCAGGGGCTCGTCTGCTATATGCGCCAATACGCGCCGAGCCACAACCGCATCGCGCAGCACCGGATCTCGCTCAGGCGCCGCTATTTCTTCCATTAGCTGCCAATAGTCGACGGCGTCGCTATAGCGACCGGTTGCGCCGGGTTCATGGCCCACCAATAGATTGATTCCAAGATTCGTGGATATGGGTACCGCGTGTCCGCTTACCTCGATATTGCGCAGCGTCCACGGCATCACGCACAGCACAAGCGCGACAACGACGGTTGCCACGCGAATCGACGGACGCGGCCCGCACAGCCATATCATCACCAGCAGCAGGGGGAGCCAAGCCAATACGACGGGTTTGCACAGCGTCCCCAATGCCAACATCGCGCCCAAAACGGCGGCGCGCTTCGCACTCGGGCGCGCGACAACGCACTGCACCTGCCACAGGATCGCCGCCACACAGGCCAGCAGCAGCGTCTCGGCCATAAAGACACCGGAGAAAAACACCATGAGGGGGTGGCAGGCCGCCAGCAGCCCCGCATAGAGGCCCGCGCGCTCACCGCGGGCAGCGCGCGCGATGGCAAAAACGAGCGCACAGGTAGCAGTCGACAGCAGCGCCTGCACCAAGCGCACAGCAAACGGATGGTAGCCCAGCACGTCGTAGACACCGGCGACCACAAGCGGATAGAGCGGCGGACGAAAAAATCCCGCCTCGGGACTGAATACCCCATCGCGCCAGAAAAACTCCGCCATGCGCTGCCAGTGCGCCTCGTCCGAAGAAAACGTCTGCCCATCGCACACAAACGCTGCAATTAGGCGCAGCGCCAACGCAAGAGATAGGACGGCAAATAAACGGCGCGTCACGGTGACTGCTCCGGCCGACGAGCAATCAAGAGATAGTTCCACGCATCGCTGTCGACGCGGTGGAGGCTGTCCAGCGCCCAAGCTACACACTGCACCAGCGCATAGACTGGCCCCATCAGCGGCCCTATAAACCGGCGTTGAAAGCGACGTAAGTAGTAGCAGAACCTAACGCCTGCCGTCACCCAATAGCCGGCCATAGGTCGCACTTCTACCACCTCTAAGCCAGCGCGTTCAGCCAGGTGCTGCAGGCCGTAACATGTAAAGCGAAAGTAGTCGTGAGGGACTTCGTGCAGGCCCCAGATGTGCGGCGCGCTCAACAGCAGATAACCGCCGGGCTTTAGCACGCGCGCCATTTCCTCTACCATGCGCCAAGGCTCGGGAACGTGCTCAAGGACCTGCGACGAAAAAACCGTATCGACGCTGGCATCGCGCACCGGGAGTTCCAAAGCACTGCCAGCAACGTTGGGCCGCGCATCGGCGTATCGGACCAGATCGTATTCCAGCCCGCAGTAGTCTTCAAACAGATTGGCATAGGGCATCGCCCCACAGCCGACGTCAAGCACGCGTCCGCGCGCCCAGCGTCGCGCCGCCTCGGCGATATGTCCAGCGGCAATGCGCTCGACCAACCAGTTGGGCGCGAACGGCCCCACAACCTGCCTATTGGCGATCGCGCGCCGTGTGCGGATAGTAATCGACTACCTGCCCTTCGACGTCGAGAACGTAGCTGCCGGGATAGCGCATCGTCGTCGGGCACACGTGCCCGGGAACGGCCAGCACGTAGGTGCCGATAGCCGGCAGCTCTCCCTGCCAGCGGAATACGCCGTGCTCTTCGTTTTGGGCGATCAGTTCGGCGCTCGTATCGTTGAGCAAGCGCGCCCTCTTTTCTAGGGGGATGTCGCCGCAAATAGCCTTGTGTCCCAGATCGGTGGTAATCGTCTGCCCCTGCGCATCGGCGTGCACGTCGACCACCTGACCTAACACGAGCGCGGCCCACTTAAAAGGCATGTCGGGCATGGCATCACCGTATCCCGTATCCCAATAGATACACGTACCCGGCGAACCGCAAAACCCCTCGGCCCGCGCATAGTAGGCAAAGGAAAAGGAGCCACCGCCAACGAGCCGTTCAACCGCGAGGCCCTCGTCTCCCAATTGCTGCACCAGCGCCCGCACGTCGTCTATATGACCTTGCGCTACCTGTTCGCGCTGAGCGGGATCGACGTAGTGGTCATGCCCGTCGTATATGTGCAGACCGCGAGCCTGTAGATGCGGATGCTGGGCGACCTGGCGATACAGTTCGACCGCAGCCCCGCCGAGCGCTACACCCGTTCGGTGCATGCCTACGTCCAGATCGACCATCACCTGCAGCGAAACTCCGCGCTGCTCGGCCACGTCGCCCAATAAATCGACGTGTTCGAGGCGACTGACGATAGCGACGACGAGCGCGTCGCCGTGGTCAATGGCCAAATCGGCGAAGCGTTCGGCCTTGATGCGCTGCGTCATTGGGTAGGCCAGAATGACCTCCGTGCCACCAGCATCCAGCGCCATTTCCAGTTCGCTCAGCGTCGCGCACTTAAAGCCGACCACGCCCGCTTCGGCCTGTTTGCGCGCAACGGCCTCTGCCTTGTGCGTCTTGACGTGCGGCATCAGGTTCGATGCACCGCCGACCAATTCGCACAGCGCGCGTACATTGTGATCAACCCGCTCTTCGTATACCAGCATCACCGGCGTCTCTAGCGACTCCGGATCGGCTACCTTATAGCCTGCCAATTCGATCATGAATCCAATCCTCATATGCATCGCACAGATAGGGTGTATAGAGGCGAAAAAAATAGCATAAAGGTGCAGCTCGAGCAACCGCCACGTGCGCCCGTTTATCCCTATATTACAGGCTATGTATCGCTGGTTTATTGCCCACCCGCTGCGGATTTTTCTGCCGCTATACATCCTGCTGCTCTTGGCGGCCGAGACCGGCGTGCGCTACGCGTGGAGCGGCTATGTATCGCCCGATCGGCGCAACGTCGTACCCGACGCACGCGTCCACCATGCCTATCGACCGGGCACAGACTTTACGACCTATCCAGCGCCCGGAGACGATTTTGCACCCGCGCACAACACCATCAACGCGCTCGGCATGCGAGGCCCACTCCCCGCAGCTAAAATGGGACGACGCATTTTGCTGCTGGGCGACTCCTTTGTCCAAGCCGACGAAGTAGCATTTGACCAAACCTTCGGCCAGCGGCTCAACGCACACTTTACCCCATCGATTGAATTCATCGCACACGGCATGGTCAGCTGGTCGCCGACACCCGAGTTTTCCTGGCTACACCACCGCGGAATCGCATTGCAGCCCGACGAAGTAGTGCTCTTTCTGTGCAGCAACGACTTCTATCGCACGACGGCGTTTCACCAGACAGATGCCCGCTATCGCGAAGAGGCCATCTACCAGGGCACGCTGCCCGTTGGCTATCGCTTGGCGCCCCCGACTCTGTGGAAAAAAGCCCTACGTCATTCGGCTCTATTGCAGCTGCTGCGCGCCGGCTACGGGATCGCCGTTGCCCACGCCCCGTTGGACCCAACGCCGTCCCAAGCGACGATTCCCGGTGAGATTATCCATCTTGCAAAAGACGCCACTCAATGGCCAAACGACCTGCGGGCCAACGTGGATGCAACGCTAGCCGTTGTCGCAGAAATAGACCGCTATCTGCGCCAGCGCGAGATCGCGCTGCACATCGCCCTCGTTCCGCTGCCCTTTGCCTGGCCAGACGAAGCCGTTATCGGCAAGCAGCACCCCGTCTACGGCTGGCCAGCGAGCTTTTCCATATCTCAGCGCGGGTTAGCCGATTTTTTGGGCGCCTTTGCCAGCGACAGAGACATCGGCTGGATTGATCTACAGACGGGATTTTCCCAGCACAAACAGCAGCATCCACAGCGACTCTTTAACGGTGCAGACGGCCATTGGAACGAGGCGGGACATCGCGTTGTCTCCGAGATTCTGCGCACTTACTTTAGTCGGTAGGCCCCCCTTGGGGCAAACCGAGCTATTTGTTATTTTGGTCCGAGTTACTTACGAAACATTCAAGGAGAGATCCCATGCTCAAACTAGGCTGCATGTCCCTTAGCTACAAAGACGAGTTTGCCGCCGGCAAGATCGATTTAGAAGGTTTTATCGAGCGCGCCTACCAGATGCGCCTCGACGGCATCGACATTCACACGCGCGCGCTGGCCTCTACCGAACCAGACTACCTGCGCAAAATCCGCATGCTAGCGGTCAAGCGCGGACTGGCGCTGTCCTACATCGGCATCAGCTCCAACTTCGGAAAACCCCAAGAGCAGTTAGAAAACGAGGTCGACACGGCCAAGCACTGGATCGACGTGGCCGCCTATATGGGCATTCCCCTCGTGCGCGTATTTGCCGCTTGGGTACCCGAGGGCGATACGGAAGAGGCCGTGTGGGCGCGCATGATGCCCTGCCTGCAAGAGGTTGCTTCCTATGGCCAGGAGAAGGGCGTCGTCGTCGGTCTGCACAACCACAACCACGGCTGCGTTACGCGCACGGGTAAAGACGTGCGCCGCATTATTACCGAAGTCGACAATCCCTATTTTTCGCACATCCTCGATACGGGCCAGTACGTCGGTTCACCCGGCGCATCCGGCCAGCGCGGCAAAGAAGACCCCGCACTCAACTTCTATGGCAGCATCGAGGAAACAGCTCCGCTCGCCGTACACGTGCGCTGCAAGATTTACCGCATCCAAAACGGCGTAGAAGAATGGCTCAACTACCCGCGCATATTTGAAATTCTCAAGGGAGTAAACTTCAACGGCTGGATGTCCATCGTATACGAAGGCCAGGACGTTGAGGAAGAAGCAACGGCCGTACCTAAAGCCGTTAGCTATCTGCGCGGCTTAATGGCCGAGTACGAAGCAAACGGCTAAGTCGAGCACGCCGCACAGCAATCAAATGCCGATGGTACCGCGCGTACCATCGGCATTTTTCATTTGCCCTCCTGCCAAGATCCGAACGCTCCCCCTCCTGGCGTCTCGAGCACGAGCCGATCGCCGGGTTCTACGCTACACCCGTCTATCGCAGCGAGTTCGACCCGCGTGCCATCGGCCCGCTCGACCCACTGTCGACCCGTAGCTCCCGGTTGACCGCCGGCCAGCCCATAGGCTCCTTGGCGACGCTGCTGCGTGAGCAGCGACAGCTCCATTGCCTGCAAGAACTGCAGCTGACGCACAGCTCCATCGCCCCCGCTAAATCTACCGCGGCCACCCGAGCCTCGGCGAACGGCAAAACGCTCCACGCGGATCGGATAGCGAAATTCGAGAATCTCTGGATCGGTAATCCGCGTATTGGTCATGTGACTGTGCACCGCATCGGCACCGGGAAAATCGGGACCCGCTCCCGTGCCACCGCAAACCGTCTCGTAATAGCCAAAACGTTCGTTGCCGAAAAGGACGTTATTCATCGTCGCCTGGCTGCCGGCGCAGCAACCCAGTGCCTTGAGCAAAACGGCAACGAGGCGCTGGCTCGTCTCTACATTGCCTCCAACGACCGCCGGCGCCGCCTCGGGTGGACGTGCAAAGTTAGGCGACAGCAGAGAATCGGGCGGCAAAACGACTTCTATTGGCTCTAGCATGCCCTCGTTGAGCGGTAGATCTTCGGCGACCAGCAGACGCAGCACATAAAGCAGCGCGCTGTGGGCAATCGCCGGAGTAGCGTTGAGATTGCCCGCATGCGTCGCACCCGTACCCGACCAATCCACACGCGCCGTGCTCCCTTTGACCTCGATGCGCACTTGAATCGGCGTGCCGTCGTCCATCTCTTCCCGCGCGCTATATACACCGGCACCCAGACGCTGTAGAGCACGCTGCACACCCGCTGCAGCTTCGCGCTGTAGTTGCTCCATATAGTGAGCGGCCTGCGATCCATAGCGGTCAAACAGATCGCGCAGGGCGGAAACTCCTCGATAATTGGCCGACAGAGCGGCCGTCAGATCGGCCATATTATCCTCGACCGCGCGCGTTGGATAGGGCCCATCAACGAACAGCGAACGCACGGCCTGCCAGTCGACGCGGCCAGCACGGGCAAGATACATCGGCTCGATTACCACGCCCTCTTCGGCTAGCGTCGTGGCGTGGGGCGGCATGGACCCGGGACGCACTCCGCCAATTTCAGCGTGATGCGCCCGACTAGCGACGTAGCCCAGCAGCTGCTCTTCGTCGGAATACACCGGCGTTATCAGCGTAATATCGGGCAGATGCGAGCCGCCATAGCCCGGATGATTGGTTACGATCGTATCGCCGGGATGCAGTACGAGCCGCTCGGCCACCGCGCGCACGCACAGCCCCAATGCTCCCAAATGCACCGGAATGTGCGGCGCATTGACCACGAGTCGACCTTTGGCATCGAGCAACGCACAGGAAAAATCGAGCCGTTCCTTTATGTTGGTCGACAGCGCTGTTCGCTGTAATACCGCTCCCATCTCGCCGGCGATGCTGCGCAGCGCATTGGTAAACAACTCCAAGTGCACGGCATCGGGCCGGATGCTTTCACAGCGCGCCATCGCCGCGACGGGGCGCAAAACGAGGGTTCCATGCGCATCGACCTGAGCCTGCCATGCCGCGTCGATAAACGTCGCACTATGCGCTTCGAATACAAGGGCGGGACCGGCCATATCAGAGCCGGCGTGAAGTGCGCTGCGATCGTAAAGCGCGGCCTCGTTCCACGCATCGGCGGCCCACAAGTGCACGAAACGCTGAGCGCTGGCCTCCTCGACATCAGTCGCTGCAGGCTTTGGCTCGTCTTTACTGGGGGCGATCGCAGCTACGACGCGCACGGAGACGACCTCGATCTGACGCGCCTCAGGCTGGTGTCCGTAGAGCGTCTCATAGCGTTCGACAAACGCGCGCCGCAGATCATCAGACCACTCTAGCGCCAGCGCCTCGTTTTGCCCGACAAAGCGCAGTTCGACTATGCGTCGCTGCACCTGCACCACGCCCTCTCCTTCGGCCCGTATGCGCGCGAGCGCCTCGTCTTCCACCTCGGCTAGAACCTGAGCCAATGCTCCTTGGACTTCATCGATAGGACGCAGCACCTGCCGCTCGGCAAAGCGTTCAATGAGCGCGTGGCCAATTCCCAGTGCACTGAGCAACCCCGCATCAACGGGCACCAACACCACACCGATGCCCAGTCGCTCGGCTACGCCACAGGCGTGCTGCGCCCCGGCTCCGCCAAAAGCAACCAACGCATAATCGCTCGGATCGTAGCCCTTCTGCAGCGAGATGCGGCGAATGGCGTCGGCCATGCGCTCGTTAGCAATCTCTATAAAGCCTGCCAACAGCACCTCGCGCGCGGGGACCTCAGCTCCGTCGCGACGCAGCGACTCCACGATTTCCTCGAGCCGCCGCTCGGCGTGCGCGCGGTTGATCGGGATGCCAAAGCGCGCTTCGTCCAAACGCCCCAACAGCAGATTCACGTCCGTTAGCGTTAGCGGCCCACCCGCACCATAGCAGGCCGGTCCCGGATGGGCACCCGCACTCTCCGGTCCTACGCGCAGCCGCCCGGCGCGCACGCTGCATATCGAGCCACCGCCCGCAGCCACGGTTTCAATCGCCAGCGCGGGCGCGACGAGATGTGCATCGCCTACTTCGTATTCAAAGGCATACTCGTACTCGCCGTCAACGCGCGCTACATCGGTGCTAGTGCCGCCCATATCAAAGCTGATCACGCGATCAAATCCGGCGCGCCGACCGGCCAACGCTGCGCCAACAACGCCGCCAGCCGGGCCGCTCAACAGGCTGTCTTTTGCACAAAATTCCGCGGCCGACAGCAGACCACCCGCACTTGTCATAACGTGTAAAGAACCGCGTCCAAGAGACCGCTGTACCCCATCGAGGTAGGCGTCGATTACCGGACCTATATAAGCGTCGACCACCGCGGTTTGCGCGCGCGGCTGTAGTTTTATAAACGGGGCGCGCTCGGCAGAGCACACCACGTAGCGAAAACCGCAGGCGCGCAGACATTCGGCCACGGCCTGTTCGTGCGCCGGTTCGATGTAGCTGTGCATCAGCGCGACGGCCGCTGTCTCAATGCCGCGCTCCACCAATGCCCGCGCCTGTAGTTGCAGTGCATCGACGTCGAGCGGCGCGACAAGGCGGCCCTGCGCATCCAACCGCTCTTCGACCTCGACCACCGCATCGTACAGAGGGCTTGGACGCTCTATGTGGAGGGCAAACAGATCGGGACGAGCCTGAGTGCCAATAGCCAATACATCGGCGAAACCACGCGTGATAAAGAGCGCCGTGGGAACTCCTCGACGCTCTAAGAGTGCATTGGTAGCACGCGTTGTGCCAAGGCGCATGGCTAGTTGCGGCAGTTCCTCTGGCGAAGCGGCGCCGGTAGCCAGTTGGGCCGCTAACACGGGCGCCTCGAACGGAGAGCGCAGTTCAAAAGAGCTTCCCGGTGGACAGACCAGCGGACCGTCCAACTGCAGAATACCTGCTGTCCCTTCGGCACCTATCACGCGACGCGATGGCCCGCCTTCTCCATCGAGGCAAACAAAGGCACAGCCCTTAGCGACCGATGCCTGAGCTAGCCAGTCGGCGCGAACGCACAGGCGGTCGGGCGCCAGCTGTTGGGCTACCACTCCGCGCAGCGCACTGCTGCTAAGCACTTTGACGCGACGCACAGCCCCATCCGGTCCGGCCGCTAGGCAGTCCGTAAACGTTCCTCCTGTATCTATCCAGATCTGCCAATCAGCCACGGTATCGCCCCGCATTGCTCTTTCTTTATAGAGGGAATAGGTTACCATCTTCCCACACTTCGGAAAGCGGCTATGTCAATCAACGTAATAAAAAGTCACGAGCAAAACAGGGGCGCCTTTGACAACGGACTCATTCGCGAGCGCAAACCCATTGCCTTCCCCAGCGAACAGCCAGTACAGCCTCCTTTTTCGACGCTATTCTACTGGGCCCATGCCTGGAGTTTGCACGGGGGCACCATTGCCGAACACCCGCACCGCGGCTTCGAAATATGCACCTTCGTACTTGACGGTTCGATTGAACACTACGACAACAAAACCAATGCATGGATCAAGCTAGAGGCGGGAGACGTGCAAATCATTCGCGCCGGCAGCGGCATACGCCACGCAGAAAAAATCGGCGCGGGAGGACGCATATTCCAACTATGGTTCGATCCAAACTTAAAGCAGAGCTTGGGCATTGAACCGAGTTACGAAGATTTCCGCGCGTCGTCCTTTGCCGTATCGGAGGGATTGGGCATTCGCACGCAGACGCTGGTTGGATATGGGTCGCCCCTGCGCATGGACGCGCCGACGCGCATTCGCCGCGTGCAGTTTCAAAAAGGGCGACACGAACTACCCATGACTGCAGGTTACCAAGCCGGCGCCTTTTTGATCGAAGGCGCCATATCACTGGGAGGTAACGCACTCGAGCGCCACGATTTTGCCGTCATCACCGACGAACCGCAGCCGACAGTAAATGCGTCAGAAGCGGCCGATCTATTTGTGGTGGAAGTTCCCTATCCGGCTCCGTACGAAACCTTTGCAGAATCGCGATCCTAATCGACTATCGCACTTAGCGTCGACGATCGGAGCGCAAAAACCACATCTCATAGATCGGCACGAGGATGCACAGCAGCATCGTCATACCGAGCAGCGCCGAATTGATGGGAGCAAGCACGCCCCAAGATGCGCTCACATAGCGCACCAGCCACGGTTCGGCTATCTCTAGTGCGATATAGACAAAGCAGGAACTGACGACGAAGGTCTTCCAGCGCGCCGACCAGGCGCTGAGGAGAAACAGATGGCCCGTCGTGAGAAATACGATGGGCATGATAAAGAGGTGGAAGTGCGCCGTCTCGACTAGCTCGCCTTGCTCTTTTGCAAACGACATCTGCTCCTCGTCGCCGAGGTAATAGGCGGCCGATCCCTCTGCGCTGAGCCCCGTTTTTTCAGCTGACATGTAGATTGATAGGCCGGATGCAGCCAGCATAAAGACGAGGAAGTAGGTCATGATCAGTCGCGTATGAAAATCCATGCGCGCCAGCTGAGAGCGATTGGAAAAATAGCGCATTAGTGCATCGCACTCTGTGAGGGACGATAGAAATGCTCGGTCAATGCCAGCACTTTGCGCACGCCAAAGTTGAGGGCACGAACCGAAAGTGTCGCCCCGCTGATATTGACGATATCGCGGTTAATGCGGATTGGATCGACGCTCCGTTTACCGACATATTGGCGCAGAAAACGCGGCTGGCGCACCTGCCCGCCGTGGCTCTCGCGGTAGACGAGCACGCCGGCGCCGAGTACGGTCATCTCGGTGTCGATGCCAACGATAAACGTGATGGGGCGAAATTTACCAATCTCCTCAGAGATAACGGCATAGCCCAACAGTTCGCCGTCTTTGTCATAGGCCAAATCAACCGCCAACGTCTCTTCGGCAAAGGGCCGTCCCAGCGTCTCAACCAATGTTTCCTTTGCCTGTAAACTCAGGCTGTGTACAACCGATTCAAAACGCACGGCCTTGGGAAACAGCTGAACGCGCGCCTCTTCGGGCTGCATGTAAACCCGAGCCCCGCTCAAATCGGCCGGCTCGGCAACGCCTACCGCACACAGAGCAACTAGGGCAAAAACCCGGAGAGAATTAGAAATAGGACGCAACGGATAGGACCAGGCCATTGCCCTGTGCCCCGCTCTCGTAAAATTCATAATCTAGTTTGACCACCGTCTTTTCGATCGGACGCCAGTTGAGACCCAGCGTGACGCGCTGCTGATCTCTTGCACCCAAATCAATGGCGTCATAGCGCAGTGAAGCCGTGCAGATCGACTCGGGAAAAGCCCGTATCAATCCCTCTCCAAAGTGGTATCCCAACTGGGCGTAGTATCCCCAACGACGCTCGTGTTTCGCACCATCGACCGTCGCCGTAGCGTATTCACCGCGCACCTCAAAGGGGCCGCGGTTCACATTGGCATCAAGAGCGTACAGTCCAAGCACGTGATCTCCCGCATCGTCGTAGGCACCGACGTGAAACGAACCAGCCACCTGCACGCCCAGAGAAGGGCTATACGCCAGACGTCCAGTAAGCGATTTCTGCTCGTTATTATCCGCCTTTAGGCTCCCGCGTCCATCGCGCAAATTCGCTGCCGCCTCAGCGGAAAAGCCGTTCACCAAGTAGACCTCGTAGTCAACCACGGCGGCTTCTCCCGGATAGAGCGTGCCATACAGTCCCATGCCCGATTCGCTGAGCGTGGTCGGTATGATCTGCCGATCCACTAGTGGACGGTTGGTCAGATCGTTACGCGGGCTATCGTGGTCGATATTAAAACCGCCGACCGGCGCCAGCACGACGCCAGCACGATAGGTTAGAGCTTCGGAAAAAGCAATATCTATCACGGCGAACTCAATCTTAATCTCGCCGTCGCTCTCTTTGTCGCCTTTAACCACTCCACCGTGCTCAAATTCGATTTCAGCCATCACGTGGATGCGCTCATCGACTTCCGCATATATAAAGGGAACTAATCGATGTTGATCAAAGGTCTTTTTCTGTTCGTTCCAAAACAACTCGTGATCAATGTAGCCGCCCAGCAAGGCATGGCCCTCACCGCTTGGCGTAGATTGACCCGTCTGTGCACTGGCTGCACCACACCACAATACCAGACAGCTCAGTGCCAATCGCCATATATCGCTCCGCATTGCCGTCAAATTTTACACCTAACTTTTTTATGCTTGATGAAACAAAAGATTGCCATACAGTTCAAAAGTTTTATATGCCAAACATCTGGATACGAAAGTAACCTGGGGGCTATTAGATGTCAAATTTTTTTTTGTAACCGTAAAAATCGCATTGACTTGGGCGAATGATCTCTTATATTTCCGGTAAGTTTGCTATGCCAAACATAAAATAGCAAAATCAAACATGTATACAGTGAGCCGACCTTGCGTTTGCTTTTACCAACGAAAGTGCCCGACACCATGCATGCAGCGACTACGCCTTCCCACTCCGCAGCTCCTCTCAGCCACTGTGCTGTAGGCAGTCAGGGTACCGTGATGGAAATAGCCGGCACGACGCCCTTCTCCGCTAGACTGCGCGAATTTGGCCTGCTGCCGGGCGTGCGCGTCCGCCTGCTGCGTTCCGGTGCATCGCTGGTCGTCCAAATCGGTCAGACGCGGTTGGCCATACGGCGCTGCGACGCCGAGGCCATTCGCATCTGCAGCGATTCTACCTACGGTCTTGCTACCGCAGGTACTGCACTCGTCGCCTAACGCTCCCATCCGCATACTGCGTGCGCAGTCTTGTCAACGCTAGCGCTGATCGGCAACCCCAACACGGGGAAGACCACCCTATTTAACGCCTTAACAGGCCTGTCTCAACACGTCGGCAACTATCCAGGTGTGACCGTAGAACGCAAGGTGGGCTCGCTCACCTTGGGCAACGGCCAGCGCGTCGAGCTGGTCGACCTACCTGGCACCTACAGCCTTTCTGCGCATTCACCCGACGAAACCATAGTCGTCGACGCCCTCGTCGGCCAAATAGGCGACAGTGCTCCCATCGACGCCGTGCTCTACATCGTCGATGCAACCAATATTCGACGCAACTTCTATCTGCTCTCCCAACTGGTGGAAAGCGATCTGCCCATCGTTGTCGCGCTCAACATGATGGACATCGCCCAGTCGCGCTCCATCCAAATCGATATCGATCTTATAAGCCAGCGCCTCGGCCTGCCGATTGTGCCGCTCTGCGCCCATCGCCGCAGCGGATTGGATGCACTGCGCCGCGCCGTGCAAACAGCCCTAACCGCCGATACGGCGCCTCGCTGCATCACAGTACCAACCTTTCCCGACTCCGTGCAGGAAGCCGTAGACGCCGTCGCAGCCGAGTTTTCTACGGACGATCGCCCCATGCGCCCCATCGAAGCCCTGCGCACCCTCGTCGATACCGGCTCCGAGCTAGAAATGCGAGCGCTAAATTCGAACGGCACGACATCGCCGAAAGCCCTCCGCACACTGCGCGAGCGCGCCTTCGGCGCAGCCGATCCGGCAGACGTCGAAAGCAAGGCGCGCTACCAGTGGATCGACGAAGTGCTCGAAGGCACCGTCGAACACGCCCGCGAGTTAGACGGCACGCCCTCCGACCGCATCGACACGGTTTTAACGCATCGAGTCTGGGGTGTCGCTGTATTTGCCTTGCTCAATGCACTTGTTTTTCAGGCGATTTATTCGTGGTCCGGCCCTCTGATGGACGTGATAGACGACACGTTTGTTGCGCTAGGTGAGTCGGTCGGCTCCTCCATACCCGCCGGTGCCCTGCAGAGCCTCGTCGTAGACGGAGTCATTTCCGGCGTGGGCGGCGTGCTCATCTTTCTTCCGCAGATTGCCATCCTCTTTTTTTGTATTGCCATATTGGAGGACTGCGGATACATGGCCCGGGCCGCCATGTTAATGGACCGCGCCTTTAGCCGCTGTGGCCTGTCGGGCAAGTCCTTTATTCCACTGCTGTCGGGATTCGCCTGCGCCGTGCCCGGCATCATGGCCACGCGCACGATCGCCGACCGACGCGACCGACTTGCCACCATCATGGTCGTGCCGCTGATGAGCTGTTCTGCTCGCCTGCCCGTGTATATCCTATTCATTGCAGCATTTGTTCCGCAGCACTACTGGCTCGGGGGCTGGGTCAGCCTCCAAGGCCTGACGCTCCTGGGCTTTTATACCCTCGGCATAGCAATCGCTATCCCCGTGGCTTTTCTACTTAAGCGCACGCTGCTCAAAGGACAGCCTCCCCCCTTTCTGCTAGAGCTACCCTCCTACAAGTGGCCCGACCCCCGCACCGTCGTCCTGCGCGTCTACCACAGCAGCCGCGATTTTGTCGTGCGCGCCGGTAGCATCATCTTGGCAACGACCATTGCCATGTGGGCGCTGGCGTACTTTCCGCGCGAGGCAGACCCGGCGTCGACACTCCATGTCCAGTCGCAAACCCAAGATGGGGCAACGCTGGACGCCGAACGGGCCGCAGTTCAGCTCGAAGAGAGCTACCTCGGGCGAGCGGGCCATTGGATCGAACCCGTCGTGCGGCCACTAGGCTGGGACTGGCGCATCGGCGTCGCCGTCATAGCCTCCTTTCCCGCGCGCGAAGTCGTGGTCGCTACGCTGGGCACTATTTATAGTTTGGGAAGCGAACAGGATGAGGAATCAGAGGCCCTGCGCACGGCCATGCGCAGGGCAACATGGCCGGATGGACGACCCGTGTTCAACGCGCCAGTCGCCCTATCGATCATGGTCTTTTTTGCCCTATGCGCGCAGTGTCTATCGACACTAGCAACCATCAAGCGGGAAACCGGGTCGTGGCACTGGGCGGCGTTCTCTTTTTTCTATATGACGGGGCTAGCCTATATAGGAGCTCTGCTCACCTACCAGACCGGTATGGCGCTAGGCTGGGGATAATGGACTGGCAAACTCCGCTAGCGGTGGGCATCGCTCTGTGCGCTGGAGCCTATGTGCTGCGAAAGAGCCTCAAGCCCATCTGGCCAACGCGCCGCATTGCTGCCAAAGACAGCGCGTGCACGCGCGAAGAAACGCTCCTACAGATCGAAGACGTGTGAGTTACGCCCGTCGAGCAAAGCGCTGTCCGGCGTATTGGGCAACCCATCCGGCCAATTCTAACTCCAATAGTGCAGCGGAAACTTCAGCCGAAGATAGATCCCGTTCGGCCAGTTCGTCTATATGCACTGGCTCGCGTCCCAGCAGGGCATAGACCCGTCCGGCCACACCGGCTGGCGGCACCAAGGCCGCTGCCGGCACACGACTCCACGGATTTAACTCGGCGAGAATGTCGTCAACGCTGCGGACCAACGTCGCCCCGTCTTTGAGCAGCGCGTGGCAGCCCGCGCTGCTAGCGCGGAATATTTCACCCGGCACGGCAAATACATCGCGGCCCTGTTCGGCGGCACAGCGCGCCGTAATTAACGCACCGCTGCGCGCGGCGGCTTCTACGACGACAACACCTCGAGACAGACCGCTGATAATGCGGTTGCGCCGCGGAAACGATCCGCGGTCAGGCACCGATCCCATCGACCGCTCAGATACAACGGCGCCCTGGCCGATAATGCGGCGATAGAGTCCCGTGTGAGAACGCGGATAGGGCTGGTCGACGCCGCTGCCCAGCACGGCGACCGTCGTGCCCCCACCTTCGAGCGCTCCCTGATGGGCAGCCGCATCAATGCCCAAGGCCATACCGCTCAGCACGCACACACCCGCCCGCGCCAAACCAAAAGCCAGCTCGCGTGCAACTTGCAGCCCGTAGGGTGTGGGATGGCGCGTGCCGACAAGCGCTACAGCGGGGCGCTGCCAGTTGACCGCACCTAGCGCAAAAAGTGCAGGAGGAGGATCGTGAATCTCGCGGAGTGCAGGAGGATAGGAAGGCTCGCCCAGCGCGTAAACGTCTCCACCGGAGTGCGAGTAAATCTTCCGCAGTTGAGCGTCGGCCCAGTCGAATTCCGCACGATCGGGCAGCCGAATAGAGGGCCCTGCAACTGCGCGCCACGCGTCGCGCGGCGCCGCCAGCGCGGCCGATGCCGAACCAAAGCGGTCAAATAGGCTGCGCAACAGCACCGGACCGATGCCCGGCGTGCACGACAGCGCCAGACAAGCGCGCTTTTCCGTCGCGTGAGATCCCAATACGCTAGCTAAACTTGGCTTTTAGCCGGCGCTCGATCGTCGGCGGCACAAACTGACTCACGTCCCCGCCCAATTGGGCCACCTGCCGCACGACGGACGAGCTGAGATACATGTAGTCCACGCGCGTCATCAAAAAGACGGTGTCGAAATCGGCCCACAGCGAGCGGTTGGTCAGCGCCATGGAAAATTCGTGCTCAAAATCCGTTACGGCGCGCAGACCGCGCACGGCCGTGCAAATGCCGTGACTGCGCGCGTAGTCGACCGTAAGTCCCTCGTTATAGTCTACCGAGACCTGTGGCCAGTGATGCGTCGCCTCGGCAATCATTTCCATGCTCTCTTGCAGTGAAAAGAGCGGCGTTTTATGTGGGTTGATAGAGATCAGCACCGTAACGCGGTCAAATATATCCAGCGCACGCTCAATTATGTTGAGATGCCCGTTGGTTATCGGATCAAAACTGCCCGGATAAATAGCTTCTTTCATCGAAAGCTCTCTTCCCCTATCGGATCACCATGACGTCGATCGCGCTCGACATACGCACGGCTAGGTCGCGGCTATCAGCACCGCTGACAGGCGTCAAAATAAGCTCGCCTAGCACGGCGTGCTCTTCTTGAGTGGCTACCCGAGCAAGAAAAGCCTGTATCTGGCGATACGACGCCGTGCCCGTCAATCGACGGCGCCAGCGCGCACGCCCCTCTTCAGCGGGTAAGACACTCTGATCCCCCAGCGCAATGCCGTCTATGCCGCATAGGTCAGCCCAGTATTCTACTTGCGCAAAGAGGATCCGTGCCGGATCGGGCTGAAGCGCACTCAGCACGACGGGACGTGGCGAACGCGCCCTGCCAGAAACAAAAAAATGCATTACGTCATCCGTCCCCGACTGCGACCGAACGGATACATCGCTCAAGTGCGTGGCAAGGGCCTGCTGCACGACGGCCACTCCCGTGCTGCTGGCTATCTTTCCCGAAAGCTCATAGCGCCCATCGGTCTGGCAGGATACGAGCCCTAGCTGGCTACTCTCGGGCATGCTGAAGACAACATCGGCCACAGATAGACACGCCGCCGTCCATCCCGCAGTTCTTCGCACAGGCGCCGGCGGAGTGGATCTTTCCTGGCGTATGGCTGACGGTGTAGGAGCGGAGGTCTCTGCGGCGGCACTGGACCGCACCTCTCCTTCGACGCGATCTGCCATCTCTTGCGGCTCTGCATTCTCAAGTGGTTCGGATACTGGAATAGGCTCTGCGGCTTGTTCAGCCGGTGGACTATCCATGCGCTCGGCCTGTTCATCACTGGAACCGCTGAGCCAATGAAAGCGAAAAACGTCCGGCATCGAGCGCACGCCGAAGGCGATACACAGACCGATCAGCATTACGGCACCCAATCCGCTCACAACGCGCAGCGTGCGCCCACCGGTTGATCCGTGTATGAGTTCGATGCGTATCACGCGAGAACGCCTCGCTGAGCAAGACCGGCGGCAATGGCGTACTGCGAACGCTGCGCGGGATCCAACGGGCTGTACTCATCGACTTCGAGACCCGCTAGTGGATCGATAATCGCCATCTCACACTCGAATCGATCCGCCAATTGAGCACCCCATTCCTCTACGCCTGCACCCGCACACCACGCACATTCGACCCGACCACCGACTTCTCGTAATGCGCCATACACGGCATCGTGCAGCACATCGGTCGCATCGTCGTCTGGCCCCCAGCTACACGCTGCCGTCTGCATTAATTCTCCCTGATCCACCAAGAGGATATGCGCCTCGCGCGCACCGGCATATACCAGCAATTCGCTGGCCGTCACGTTCGGCAGCAGCCCGGCGCACTCGCCTGCGTTATACAGGGCAAAGGCCGGCACATCGACGTCGACGCGCCGCACTCCAGCCATACGCCCCACGTCTAAGTACCAATCGAGCGCACTGCGGCGCACGGCGACAAACAGTCCCCACTCCGATTCCATTACGTAGTCTATGCTAAACGCACGCTGCTCTCCCACCAAAAACTGCTCCGCCTCCCACGCCAGATGCTCGCGCATTTCTCGCTCGCTGCCCGGCACCAGCGCACTCTTTTTGATCAACGTCATGCTGGGGTCGAGTGCAAAGCACGTATTGGAAAAGTCAACTTCATACTCTTCCCCCACTTCGTGCAGTACATCGACAAGCTGAGACCTAACCTCTGGATCGGCCAAGCTAGCCGCATCAACGCTGGCGGGCAATTCGAACTCCACAAGCGCCACAGGCTCTAATCCGCTGCGCCGCCGGCATAGCGAAACCAACCAGCCGCGGTCTCCCGCCCAGTGAATTCCCGTTGCTGTCTTCCCGTTAAGACCCAGCACGAATGATTCCCTCGTTCTCCGTTATTTAACCTGTAAAAGTGGCTCGACTTTTTGCAGCGTAACGGCCCCAATACCCTTTACATTGCGCAGCTGTTCAAGCGTGGAAAACGGTCCGTGTACTCGACGGTATTCCACGATGCGCGCCGCCGTTTTTTCACCAATAAGCGGCAGCTGTTGCAGCTGCTCAACCGAGGCACCATTTAGGTCGACAAAAGGCGATGTCTGCTCTACGCGGGGGACGTCGACCGCGGCACGCTCAATGCGAAACTCTTCAAGTGTCCCCGGTTGCCGCTCGGCCAACCAAACGGTGACCAAGCCGATGATTAGGGTCGACACAAGACCATACAAAGCCGCGCGTTCGCGGGCATTGAACATGGAAAATACCTCTCTACAGAGCGATGAGCAAACTGAAAATGGCGCTTTTTAGCGCAGGAAGAACGTGCCGGAAAACTTAACTTCACGCGTTTTGCGCAGTTTGTCAGTCAGCTTATTATTGTTGTCTTCCCAGCGAAAGTTTCCCGTACCGCGAAAGTTTTCACTGAACTTATAAGTCAGCGAGAGCTGGGTTTTAAACGTGGACTGATCCGTTATGGGCGTGCGCGCTTCATTCCCCGTCCCGTTGGCTCGGGTCTCGGCCGAAACGCCGATTTCGAAATTGAGCGTTACGTTGCTCTTCAACTTGCCGAAGAGCGGCAGACTGCGCGGCTTTAAATCGTGCTTTATGCTAAAGGTCGTCGACGAGCGCTCGCTGCCGGCCGTTCCGCGCAGCGGCGGTGGCCCCGCGAGCGTGCTATCATCGGACACCACTTCGAAATCCTCGTTTGTCGAGGAGGAAATGACCCGCTCAATCGTCGTAGTCGGCCCCCAGCGCCAGCGACCATTCCACGAAACGCGCACCTCTTGACTCGTTCCAGACGTAAGCAGGCGCCCCGGGCGCAAGCTCCCTTCGCCCTCTCTGTTTTCCGTACGTTCATACTGCACGTTCACCTGAGCACTATTGAGAATTTTTTTAATGTAGGGCAGGCGATCGGCGCGGCCCCACGTCAGATTGAGACGAGGATAAATGCGCTCTTCGGTTACGCGCAGTCGGCTCTGCGCGCTGCCACTACGCTCGCTGAACTGGTCGCGCACGTTGGCCTTGGCGCTCATCCCCAGCGGTAGGCGCAGTCCCGAGTTGGCCTCGCGCTGCAGGCTGCGGGACCAAGCATCTTGGTTGGTCAACCCGACCGCCGCGCGAGCAACTTCCAGCGAATCGCTCAACCCGAATTGGTATAACAGCGCCGGCCGCTCGACCAGATTAAAGCTGCGCGCCGTCGTATTGCGACGCCAGTTGGCGTTGATCGGTTCGGCATAATTACCCAAGAAAGCAGCTAGGCGGCGCAATATAAAAGGACTGCGGCGACGCGAACGTTCTTCCTTTCCGCTTGAATCGGCCGGAGCAAGACCCAGCGCTGCGCGCTCGCCTTCATCCATCTCAACGGGCCGCTCTTTTTTAGGAGCCGGACGCTCGGTAGCCGTCTTGCCTAGATCGCGCAGCAGCGACGGAATTTTTAGGCTAAAACGCGCCGATAAATCGTGTTGAGTGTCGACGTCAAAGGCCGCCAACACGCGTCCCGTCGTCGAATCCACCAGCGACGTGCTGCGCCGCTGCGTCGGATCGTTCTGCTCGTTGTAATTGGCCTTGAACGTGTAGTTCTGATCTAACCACTGGACCAGACGGAGGGTAAACGTGACATCGGCCGTCTGCTTTCTCCCGACCTCGCGACCAAAACTCATGGCGCGCGGGTCCAACTTTTTACGCAAGTCGCGGTCGATGCGCAGATTGTAATCAGCCGACAGCCCCGTGAGCGGATTCATCTTGGCAGCGTAGGTTTCGTTTACTGTAAAAATCTCTTGACTGGTCGTGTCTGCATCACCGCGCTGCAGCTTCTGCGTGGCACGTCTTCCCCCCGCCATGGTATAGTTGAGGCTCGATGGCAACACGCGCAGCCGCATTTCCTGCAGGCTTTCAGGCGCAAAGGAAGGCAGCCAGGCAAACGGGCGAAAAGAGGGCTTAGGCAGCGGCATACGATAGCCAAAATTGAACGTCTGGGCGTCCTGTCGATCAATCAATCGCACGGGATCGGCCGACGATTCGCTGGAGTGAGAAAAGCGCATATTCATCTGGTCTATCGTCCAGCGTAGCAGCCAATTTTTACCCGGTCGCCGACTCAGCGAGATATCGAAAAACTCCTTTGAGCGAACGGCCTTCTGCTCCTTTTTCTCCTCTTTAGTCAGCTCAACGTCGGCGCCCGCACCAAAGCGCGGCAGACTCTGCGACCGGCTCATATTGACCTTAACCGGAATGGAAAAGCCCCAGCTCCCCGGCAGCAGCTGATGCATCTGCGTAGTGGCCTGCATGCTCGCGCTCTGATCCGTGCTATTCCCACCGGTTCCGTTGAAGGTGCGAAAGTCCTCCTCGCGCCATTCGACCTGCGAATCGACGTTCATGAAATCGGCAAGCTTGGTATTGACGCGCGCATAGGCGGCAACGCCCGGATCGTTGCGCGCCTGGTCGAGTCGCAGTTCGTCGACAAAGAGTCGACCGCTGTAGGGTTGATTTTCACCGCGGTTGCGCAGGCCGATACTCAGCTGCTTGATCGACTGCATCGAAGGGCGGCCGCGCACCCGATAAACCGCAGTCATCCCATCGCGCACCGAACCCCGGCTGTAGTCTTGCTCAAGTGCGAACTCCCGCACCAGTGGATCGAAGCCGGCCGATCGCAGGGCGTCGAGCTCTGCTTGCTTTAACAGCAGATGGCCTTGAGTCGGTGCCCCACGTGGATCCTCAACCAGATATACATAGCGGTAGAGCGGATCGCCTTCGATCACGGCAGCCGACTCATAGACCGATTTGAGCTGCGAAATCTCTAGCAGGTCGACGTCGACCTTGTTGCCGTCCCATCCTGGACGGCCTCCTTCCCAGCCCGGATAGATCGGGCTGATGACTTCGTAGTAGTTGGTGCTGTCGGCACCAAAGCGCACAAAGAGCTCTAAGTCGCTGGAATCGCCGTAAACATAGCCCGTATTGACCGTATCGCCGTGCACATACATGCGCAGGCGCTCGTAGCTAGTGTAGTTTGCTGCGCGACTTAGAATCTTTGTCGCCGACATCTGATGTCCTGGCTCCAGACCTTCGTAGGCCAGCACCAATGACTGCTCGCGCTCGCGCGTGCGCGACTGCGCGTTGCGCCTTAGCTTCACGCCGGGCGGCGGCTTGTAGCTAAGGCTCTTGTCGGTGCCAACCACCGTGATGTCGAGCGCCTCTTCGTCGGCGATCATAAAGCGGTCGTTCAGCTGGATGATGTCGTCTTCCTGCCACTCGTTGCCCACCACTTCAATCAGCGCAATATCGGCCCGCACAGCCGCCTCGGGATCAAGCAGCGGTCCGCTAGTCATCACGAGGCGCACAAATTCGATTCGAGTCGAATCCGGCAGGCCGACGCGTTCGACCGAATCGCCGTATAGCGGCAGGCGCAGCTGGCGCCAGCCGTTGCTCTGCGTGCCGGATACTTCATAGCGATTGTCGGCCAGATCGATCCGATAGTGGTAGTAATTGTTGCGCTGATCGAGCACGCCGTTGTTGTTGAGATCTTCGGTATCGGGACGATCGCCCGTCTCTAAGTCGACCTTATTGCCCTGTGTGCCGTTGATGCGACTATAGTCATTTTTGTTGCGCTGTGGCTCGTAGCGCCAGTTGTCTCCTTCGGGATCGTCTGCCGAACGCGTTGGACGCAGTGGATCAACCGTTGGATAGAGCGCGACAAAGGCCTGCTTGCGCTGATCGAGCGAGAGCGTGGTATCAAAATCGGCCTCCGCCAGACGCAGATAGTAGTTGAGCTCAGCTTCGTCATTTCGACCGTCGATACCTATGTCTTCTTCTTTTGAAACGACTCCGTCGCCTGTCGTGCGACCTGGAAAGGGTTCGTCTTCGGTGTCGAGTCGGCCGTTAGCGACAAAGTCCTCATTGATCTGATCGCCCAGATCGACGTGGAGAAACCCCTCTTCGCCGCGCACCCAAATCTCCATGAATTTAGACTGGGAAAAGTCGTTGACCGCCGTTAAGGCCGACATGATGCCGCCCCACGATTCGGGCGCTTCGGGTCGAGGGCGCAGCTCGAGTGCCAGCACATCGGTATTGCGATTTTGCGCCTCTAACTGATCCTCTTGATTGGGCCAAATATCGGTGCGCAGCACGCCATCAAACGGATTGAACCAGCGAAAATCGCTGCGCGATTCCACGTCAAACCGCTCGTCGACCGGCTGGCTTGTTGGCACCCAGCGCGTGCGGCCAATGGCGATGCTCGTCGGCCGTTCGCTGCCTTCGAAATCGTCGATATATCCCTGGCCCTTGGTATTGAGATTGGGACGACTCTGGGCAATTTCAGCGTCGAGCACGACCTCGGATGGAGCTGCAGTTTTCAGCAGAGGCATCATATCGACCAAGCGCGTCAGAAAGGGCGCTTCGCGGCGAGCGCGCAGATCCAGGTTCCAAATAACCGATCGCGTGGGCTCAGTTCCCACGCGCACCCGGCGTTCACTGGAGCGCTCGTTGTTGTAAATCATCGTGCTGCCAAGACTGCCATCGCCGCCCCAGAACTCGTACTCCGTGCGCAGTCCGAGCAGGGTCTTTTGCTGGCTGCCCAACCCCAACAGATCCTCCGATTCAAACGATATTTCTAGCTCGGCACCCGGGTCGGCCACCTCCTGTGCAACATTGCCAACAAAGGTGACGTTGCCGATAAAGTCGACGTTGTAGTCGGTGCCGCGGGCGAGGCCGCGCCCGTTGAGGCGCACTTCGACGGTTTCCGGCCGCACGCCGCCAAACACGCCGCCCAACCGGATCCGCTGTTCGCTAGAAGCGGCGCGCACTAAGATCTTGTAGCGACTGGCCTCTGTCTGGTCGCGCTGCTGCTGACTGTCGTAGATCTCGGCAATCGTATCCTGTAGGCGCCCGCGGTAGCTGGGACCACGTGGATCGAAGGGGCGTTGGTCCGGAAAAATTAGGTGGCCGCGCACGTCGTCGAGACCAATGTAATCCGCATCAATAATGCGGTCGGCTGGACTGCCAGGATCTTGGCCGCGCTCGTCCAATCCCATCAGACCGATGTAGGCGCTGCCGCTCTGAGAGGGCTGATCCTCTTTGCCCGGGACTTCCTTGACGATATCCACGCGCAGCGTTCTGGGATCGAACTTGCGTCCGGCGCCAAATCCAGATGCAATGCGGTAGACATTCTTCCACTCGAGGTTCCAAGTGGGGAAACCGGGACGTGCGTTGCGCGCCTTGATCAGCTTGAGCTGTAAGCTATCCCCCGAAGCAGCCGAAAAACGGTTCGTTTCACGCTGTACCGGTCCGTCAAAGGCCGGGTCGAGCGTGCGGTAGCGGACCGCTAGCGCGTGACTCTCAGAGACGGGTCGTTCGAGAATCAAATAGCCCGCCTCAGCGACGATCGTGTAATCCTCGTCCGGATCGAGCAATTCCCAGGTGCCCGTCTCAAAACAGCCGCTGTTTTGCAGGCGATTACCCACCCCGTTAAAGCACTGAATCTCGGCTGTGCCTAACGTATCAGAAGGATCGACCCAGGCCGCACCGGGCTTGGCATAGGTCTCGGCATCGTTGTTCGTATTGAAGTCGTTGATATAGACTTCTAACGCGTTGACGTCGACAAAACTCTCGGCGCTGAACTGAGCCCCTCTGTTCAGCGCGCGGAAGTCAGGCAGGTTCGCGCGATAGAATTCGTGGAGAAAAAAGTAGGTGTTGCGCAGGAACTGATAGTCGCGAATGGAGACCGTATCAACGGCTGCTCCTCCCTTAAACGTCTGGCGGTTGCTCTTGCTCTTTTCGTGGCTAGCAACCGTAGTAAAAGCCAGCGGCCCGAGATGCCCTTTGGCGCGAATGCCAAAGAGCCCCTTGTTCTGCTGGCGGAATCCAACAAAGCGCGTCCCAGGCAGCTCTAGCGTCGTGTTGCCCGCCTGAATCTCCTGGAAAATGGCATCGTCTTCGCCCTTGAAGTCGAGCTTGATTTGGTTGGCAAGTTCGTCGCCTAAGCTGCTACTAAAGGCCGATCCCAAGCTCTCGGTATCTTGGTCAATGCGCACGTTGATCAGTTCACCGACTTTACCCTCTACAGAAAACTTGGACTCTTGGTCAATGCTCAGCGAAGGAAATTTCGACGGACGACCTATCGACGTCTGCACTTCGCCGTCCGTCCACTCACTGCGGCCCGAGACGATGATCGTACGCGAACCGTTGAGGCGCAGACTAGGCCCCTCGTCACCAATAAAGCGGCGCAGAGGCTTCGGTGCGCTAAAGGGCACCGTCCACTCAAAGCGACTGCTCTTCTGCCGCCGCTGCTCGATAGAGGCCTGGCGAAACGAACGGCGAACCTGCTTTTGCCAGAGGTCCACGCGTCGCTGAGCATATTCTAAGGCGAGATACTGTTCTATGGGTAGCGTAACCGGTGGGCCGTCGGCAAAGCCACTCACAAGCCGACTGTAGTGGGCGCCGAGCGAATCAATGCGCACTTCGTGTTCGATCATCTCCTGCCGACCGATTAGCGGTAGCAGCGGTCGACCAACGCCCAGCGCAGGGGTCGGGCGCTCAAATGACGCGCGCAGCGGCCCGTAGAGCCTACTGAAGCCGAGGTCGGCTCCCCCCCATGAACGCTCGGGTAGCGCCAGGGCCAGCAGCAAACACACTAAAGGCCACAGAACATTCTTTTGGAAGCGGAGTAGATACAATTCGACCGTCCGAACGCGCGTCAACTAAAGAGAAGTAAACATCAAATTATGCCCTGCTATACAGAGGCAAAACGCGATACCAAAGCGCGATAAGCGGTCTCCGAAGATCGGTAGAAAGACAAAGCGGCCACTCCACGCCGATAGAGCGCCGCACTAGTCAAAAAAACATAGCATGACGCCCCGATAATTTCAAGGCATGCTCAAGGCAAAAACTATTCCAACACCCGCCCGTGCGCTTTTTTTAATTCAGCTTTAATCATTATATTTAGTCCCATATGCACACCGTTCAACCTGCCCGACAACCCGCTCGATGGCGCGTGCCATCGCCCCGTGAACAAGATCTCACACTCCGTTACGTCAGCGACACATTCAACGCCTTAGGACACCGCACGTGAATGCACTTACCCGCTACGTGCTGCGCGAGCATCTTTGGCCCTTTATCCTCGGGTTCTCGCTCATCGTTTTTGTTCTACTCATAGACGTAGCGCTGCAGTTTATGGATCGCATTCTCAGCAAGGGACTAGCCGTGGCTATGGCCCTGCAGCTCCTGCTGTTCAACCTAGCGTGGATCATTGCGCTGGCCGTCCCCATGGCCGTGCTCATCGCCGTGCTGATGGCTTTTGCCCGCCTTGCGGCAGACGGGGAGATTCTGGCGGCCAAAGCATGCGGCATTAGCTTCTTTTACTTTTTGCGCCCTATTTTGGCGCTGGCTGCCGTTCTTGCGCTGATGATGATCGTCTTCAACGATCGCATTCTGCCCGACTGGAACCACCGCGCGCGCACAATATCCTCTAGCCTACAACGCACGAAAGCCGCACTCGTTCTCAAGCAAAAAGAGGGAATCTTTGTGCGCTCTCTAGGCGGCTATAACCTGCTGATACGCCAGGTAGATGAAGAGAGCAACCGCCTGAGCGGCATCACGCTATACGACGTTGTCCGCCCGGGTCCCCCCGTTGCGCTTCACGCGCAGAGCGGCCAACTGCAGCTATTTGATAACGGCTCATACGCCCGATTGACCCTGGAGAACGGCTCCTTTCACCGCATAGAATACGACGATCGCGAGCGTTCGCTGCTCGGGCGTTTTACCAGTCAAGTCCTGCATATCAAAGACCCGCGCCGCGCATTCGAACGCCGTCAATCGACCTACCGCAGCGACCGCGAAATGGATATTGCCAGCATGCAGCAGCACGTCCGCGAAAAACGCACTGAGCAGGTCCAAGCTCAGCGCGACTTGGACAGCACCATGCACGCCATGATGGACCTACTGCAACGATCCGAGCTTGCTTCACCGAATACACTCCAGGCGCAGGACGCCGACACAGCCTCAACGGATCTACTCAACGAGCTCGTCTTAGTGCGTGAAAAAGTGCGCAAATCCATGCGCCTAATCGAGAATCGCCAGGCGCAGATTGACGAGTTTCAGGTGGAGATACACAAAAAGTTTTCCATCCCTGCCGCCTGTTTAGTATTTGCCCTGCTAGGCGCGCCGCTTGGGGCCATTATCCGCCGGCGCGGCGCGGCCGTATCGGTGGGCACAAGCTTGGCTTTCTTTTGGATCTATTGGATGTTCCTTATCGGCGGCGAAGAGCTAGCAGACCGCGGCTTTATAGCCCCTGCACTAGCGATGTGGGCGCCTAATATAGCCTTTTTTGCCATTGGTCTGCTCCTGTTAAACGGCGTGACCCACGATCGTGCGTGGAAGAATCCTCTGCGCAAGAGGCGCTGATATGCACACACTAGACTGGTATATCATACGCCGCCTGATACTCTGTCTCGGCCTGGCGGTTATCAGCTTGATCGTCGTTTCCATCGTGATCGATCTAACGGAAAACATCGACACCTTTATCGACTTTTCTGCCGAACCGCAGCAAATCGCCCTATACTACTTCTACCGCCTGCCCTACTGGACCATACTGACCCTACCCATCGCCGCCCTGCTCGGCTCGCTCTTTGCCCTGACTAGCTTTGCGCGCCACAGCGAGATAGCAGCAATGAAAGCACTCGGCATCAGCCTCGCCCGCATTCTGCTGCCCGTCTTTCTCAGTGCGCTCGCCATCAGCGCACTGGCGTTTCTCTTTACCGACTACGTCGTTCCGCAAGCTACGCTGCGCCATAATGAGATCAATAGCGCTATCCGCTCGCAGCAGCGCAGCGACGGCTCGCGACGGCAGGTCTTGCTCCAGGCACGAAACGGCCAGCTGGTTTTCGCGCGCAGCTACGATGCGAACCAACGGCGAGCCGATGAAGTTTCCTGGGAACGCCTGCGCCAAGGAACACCAAGCGAACGCATCGTTGCCCGATACATTGAGTGGCATGGCGACCGGTGGATCGCCTACGACGGGCGTCACTATCGCTTTGATCAAGACAATACGTCGGAAGCCGCCTTTGATTCGCTGACGCTGAACGCCCTAGAGCTGATGCCGATGGACTTTGCGCGCCAGCACAAGGATCCCGACGAGATGAACTACGCCGAGTTGGAAGCCTTTATCGACCGCGCCGTGCAGCGGGGTGAGGACGTGACCCGACAACGCGTCGACCTGCACCTTAAAATATCGTTCCCCCTGACCTGTTTTATCATCATCGCCCTCGGGGCCACCCTGGGCGCCAATGCGCGGCGCACGGGCATGGCCAATAGCTTTGGTCTCGGCATACTCGTCTGCTTTGCCTATTACAGCAGTCTCAAGGCCGGGCAGGCGCTCGGCTGGAACGAGGTCATTTCACCGTGGCTGGGAGCGTGGATCGCCAATATCCTCTTTGCCCTGCTCGCTTTTGCTCTCATCTGGCGTTCCCACAAATAAAAAAGGCCGCCCGGAATGTTCCGGACGGCCGTGGGAGATCGCGTTGATCGCTCAACCAATGCCCTGCTCTAAATGATAAATTTTGAGCTTTAAATCAGCCGAACGACGCTTCCACTCCTCGAGCAACGAATGCATCTTATCTACCGCGGCGCCGTCCAAGCGCGCGCTCAAATCAACCAGCGACTGAGCTAAGCGCGCAACTTTATCCTCTGAAGCACCAAAGGTCAGGCGTTCGACATGACCGACTAAATCGGCCCCCAGATCGACGTCAGCGCGGCGCACGGCATCGCGGAGAAACGCGCCGTGACGCCGCGCAAAGGCCTCATCGTCCCCACTGCGACTGAGGAGATGGCGCAGCAGTTCGGAACCCGGCCTGTCGACCAATGCACTTGAAGCTAAACGCACCATGCGCTGCCAAAGAAGCGCACCCTCGGCGTCTCCTACAGCCCAAGACGCCGGATGGTGCGAATCTACAAAGAGTTCAAACAGGGACATTTGCGGCAACGAGGCGAAGAGGCCGCGCAATGCCTCCTCGCCCCACGACCCCTCGACCAGCAGGTCGACCAGATAGCGCACTAAAGAGGGGTGTATCTGGTGCAGCTTGTGGAGCAGAATGCGCTCCACCTCTGGCCGAATACCCGCGCGTAGGCCGGCCAGGATGGGAGATAACGTGCGGCGGCTGACCGGCGCTGCCAGCGCGGCCTCGCGCGCCACCGCAGAATCGCTATGCACAATAAACTCGGCGGCTTCATCGCGCTGACGCAGCCCCCAAACCAACGCAGCCACAACAGACGGATCGCTTGCGCCCTGCGCCAACGCCACCTGCTGACGCACGCCGGCCGGAGTGGATAACCAAGGCCGATGATGCCCCAACACCTGCGCCGCCAGCAGCGCCTGCGCGCGGCCTCCCGAAGCAACGACCTCGCGCAGCAGGGACAACCCCTCTTCGCTTGGAACACAGAGACGCAGTTGGGTGATGAGACGCGCGCGCTCAGCCGGATCACTGGTGGTCGCACACACATCCAACCACTCCCGCAGCCCGGGCGTCTGCTCTTCAGCTTCTTCTACGCCGTCCAACTCGGCTTCTTCGTCGCGTAAATCGCGAATATCCATAACCATAACAGACCTCGCTATGCGACGGAATCTTCGTCTGAGGGGTTGTTCAACAAAAACAGCGATAGGCAGGCATTGATGCGCTCAATCGCGGCGCGCGCCTGTCCGAGTTCGGATTTTTTGGGCTTTTCCAGAAAGGCCTGCAGAAAGTCAGCCGGACCGGCCACCTCGTCGCGCAGTTGGGCATACAGGTCTTCCTGTATTTGCACCTGCGCTTTGGAAAATTCCCACGTGGGATCAACGCTATTCACCGTAGCGATAATCCCGTCAAAGTTGGCCATTTGACACGGGCGCAGCTGCACTTCTAAGTCGTTTTCTACCGCCAGCACCAGGGGCAGATCGTCGATAAGGGACATCACATCACAGCCCAGACGCACGCAGATTTCATCCGCATCGGGTGCATTGCTCGACAACCCCAGCAGCTTATAAAAAAGCGCGTTAGCCTGCACCGACCGATCGCGCAGATCGAGCAATGCTACGCCACCTGGCAATACCTCGAGCAGCGGAGCCCAGGCGGGCGCAGCCGGCACCACATCGCCTGCGTCGACCAGCGGGACTACCTCTTGCGCTAGCATCGGTGCGGCCAACTGCTCGCCGTTGAGCATATGCCCACGCCGTCCGGCACTTTGCAGTAGACCGGCATCGCGCAGTCCGGCCAGTATTGGCGCCAATTCCTGGCGCGCTATGCCCGTGCGCAGCGCAAGTGCCTGCACGTCATCGTCGAGAAACGGATTTTTTATGTACTCACTGAGAACGCGCTGCTGCGCGCCCGAAGTCGCGCCATGGAGCAGAGACGATGCGTTATCAGCGATGTCAGATATGTGATCAGCACCCATCGGATATAGCCGCGTTGGTGCCGGGGAGGGGCAAGTAAAACAGGAGGAAAAGGAGGGGTTCCCATCCAAAGACGGATTTAAGATAAAAGCATCTCTATAATAAAGCAAGGCGTAAAACGCATGGCCCTTTTTTTGCATGTATCAGTTTAAATGAACGCATAGGCCGCGAGCTTATTAATTCATAAGTATATTTTTAACAACAATTTATAAAAAAAATAAAGCCGATCAGCCTCGCATGTTCCCTGGAAAAACGTTCCCCATAACGGCACAAATAGCTCGGAGTTCAACCACATGAACTACACAGACGATAAAAAATACTATCTCGGCGATAGAGACGAACTCACTGCACGCGAGAAGGCCGCAATTCTCATGGTCGCACTGGGAGAAGATGCCGCCGGCGACATTATGAAGTATCTAGCCGACTTTGAGATTGAAGATTTAACGCATATCATCACCGAGCTCAAAAGCCTACCCAACGACGTTCAGGATCGGGTTCTCGAGGAATTCGAACAGCACCTACTGGCAGGTGAATGGGTTAATCAGGGTGGCGTAGACTTTGCGCGCGCAGCCCTTGAGCGCGCTGTGGGACCGCGTCGAGCACAAGAGATCCTCAACAGGATCAATTCCAATAATTCCTCTGGCTTTCACGTGCTAAAGAACGTATCGCCCGAGCAGTTGGCGCCCTTTATTTCCAACGAACATCCGCAAACTGTCGCGCTCATTCTTTCGCAGTTGGACCCCGACCAGGCCGCCGGTATCCTCGGCCACCTGCCCGAAAGCGTGCAGGCCGAAGTCGCCTACCGCATCGCAACGCTCGACCACATCACGCCCAACGTGCTCAAGCAAATTGAAGAGAGCTTAGAGACCAATCTCAAAGACATCCTCGGCGGACATAAGGACGTGGGCGGCCCGAAGGTAGTAGCCGATATGCTCAACCTAACCGGCAGCACCGTTGAGAAAAACGTGCTTGAGCGCCTTGACGCACAGGATCCCGAAGTGGCCGAACACGTGCGCAACATGATGTTTGTTTTTGACGACATCCACATGCTCACCGACCGCGAGGTACAGGTCATTCTGCGCGAAGTCGAACAGCACGACCTAGTGGTCGCGCTAAAAACGGCCAGCGAAGAGGTCAAGAGTAAGATTCTGGACAATATGTCGGAGCGCGTGCGCGCCTATGTGGAGGAGGAGATGGAGTTTCTCGGTCCCATGCGACTGAGCGAGGTCGAAAACATTCAGCTGCGCATCGTGCAGCGGGTGCGTCAGCTAGAAGAACAGGGGCAGATTACCATTGTTCGCGGGGCCGTCGAAGACACCTTCGTATAGTCAGACAGTCCATTGCCTCTTACGCACGTGTGGCGCGCAGCGCGCTAACGACCTCGTCGACTTCCCCTGCGGCTATCGTGCGCACATCCAACAACAGGCGTTCGCGCTCAATGCGGCCGACAACGGCGACCTCGGCGGCGCGCAGTTCCTGCGCCAGTCCGTCTACGCTCCCTCGCCGTGGGGTAAGCGCTACGGCGTAACTGGATAATTCTTCTAGCGGTAGCGCACCGCTGCCTGCCTGCGCCCGCGATTCAACCACTTCGACCTGCCAATCACCCACCGTCTCGATAGCCGCCGCCAGCGCGCGTGCCCGTGCGAGAATAGCCTCACTGGGCTCCACCAACATCCCCAAGACCGGCAGTTCGTCTGGCAGCACGTCCGGTCGCAGTCGATACAGCTGGAGCGTACCCTCTAGCGCAGCATAAGTCAGCTTGTCGCAGCGTAGCGCGCGCATCAGCGGATGCGTGCGAATAGCCTCCACCAGCTCGCGTTTTCCGGCGATAATACCCGCCTGCGGTCCACCGAGAATCTTGTCACCGCTAAATGTTACTAGGTCGGCTCCGCGGCTCAGTTCGTCGCGCACCACCGGTTCAGCTGGCAGATTCCACGTCGCCAAATCTTCTAACACACCGCCACCCAAATCGTATACTAGAGGTACCTCGGCTCGACGCGCCAGAGCAGCCAGCTCCTCCAGTTCAACTTCGGCCGTAAACCCGCGCACGCGAAAATTGCTCGGATGCACCACGAGTATAGCCCCTGTGTGCTCATCCAGCGCGCGCTCGTAGTCGCGCACGTGCGTGCGATTGGTCGTGCCCACTTCGCGAATGCGCGCACCGCTCGACTCAATGACGTCGGGAATGCGAAACGAGCCGCCGATCTCGACGAGCTGTCCGCGCGAAACTAACACCTGACGTCCATGCGACAGCGCGCTGAGAGCAATCAGAACAGCAGCCGCGTTGTTGTTGACGACGGCCACCGCCTCTGCGCCACATAGCTGGCAGAGCAACGCTTCGACGTGGGACGTGCGCTCGCCGCGCTGCCCGCTACGCAGGTCGAATTCCACGTTGGCATAGCGCACCGCATTACACAAGGTTTCCCAAGCTTTGGTCGCTAGGGGCGCGCGCCCCAACCCCGTATGCAGCACCACGCCCGTGGCATTGATCACGCGCCGCATACTCGGACGGTCCCACCTGCCGCAGTGGGTCAACACATCGGCGCAAATAGACTCCATCAACTCGTCACGCGAGGGGTTCTCGGCACCGGCGCGCAAGCGCGCGCGCCATCGCGACAGCACGTCTCGCACCGCGCAGACTAGCACATCGCGGCGGTAGCGCTTGAGCAACGGCGCCACGCTGGCAGCGTTCAAGATTTGGTCTACTGAGGGGAGCTTTCTGAGAGATTCACTCATGTGGATAGAAACTACGTGCCTCCGCTGCACGCGGCAAGATTAACCGGCATAGTCTTTGCGCTATCGCCAATAAAATACTATACTTACGTACCCCTCAAGACACCCCCTGTCTTCCCCGTCTTACGCGATCTGACCGCCGTTTTATGGTCCGACTCATCTGTCTATTGACGCTCGTTGCCGCCTGCACAGTGTGCGAAGCGGCGACCGAGGCCAAGGCTACGCTGCACGTGGTCCGCTCAGGGGATACCCTATCGGAAATTGCCCAGCGCTACCGCGTGAAAGTCGACCAGCTCGTCCAGTGGAACGACCTGCCGCAAGACCGTATCTACGCAGGTCAACGACTCTCGCTATGGCTCGGCGGCGATTGGTATCGGGTCCGTTCGGGAGACACCCTGTCGGAAATCGCCCAACGCTTTAGCCTCAGCCCGACCAAACTGCGTTTGCTCAATGGGCTCAGCGGTGACCGCATTCAGATCGGACAAAAGCTGCAGCTGCGCAGCGCACCCGTAGCACCGCCAGCCCCCCCCGCAGCCGCGGGCTATCACGTCGTACGGCGCGGTGAGAACCTGTCGCGTATCGCGCAACAATACGGCGTGCGCGTCGCCTACCTGCGCCAGTGGAACGGCCTGCGCAGTGACGCGATCCAAGCCGGACAACAGCTGCGCGTTCAGGCCCCCAAACCGGTCCCCCAACCGGCGGAAGAAAACGACTCGTACACGGTACGGAGCGGAGACACGCTGTCGCAGATTTCCGAACGCTTTGATATTGCCCTCAACCTCCTGCGCCGCATAAACGGGCTCACAAACGACGCCATTTTCCCCGGACAAAAACTCCAGCTGCGGCCAAGCCAATTGGACGAGGCAGTGCACGTCGTCCATTCCGGTGAAACGCTATCGGAAATTGCACAGCGCTATCGCATTGAGCTATCGACACTGCGCCGCATAAACGGGATCGACGGCGACCGCATTTATGCAGGCCAAAAGCTGCGCCTGCGCCAGGCGTCAAGCGCCGTACACATCGTAGAGCGCGGCGACGCCCTGTGGGAAATTGCCCGCGCCTACGGCATGAGCGTCGCCGATTTAAAAGCACTCAACGAGCTGCGCAGCAATCAAATTTATCCCGGCCAAGAGCTCAAACTGAGCGCGGCGTCCGCCCCGCAGTATGCCACCTACACGGTGCGCAGCGGCGACTATCTCGGAGAAATTGCGCGCCTGCATCAGATGAGTCTTGCCGAGTTGCGCTCGCTCAATCGCATTGAGGGCAGCGTTATTCATCCGGGTGACAAACTCAAGGTCCGTCCCCTGCGCTGGCTGGAAATTTCCGAGATCGACTGGGCCGATCTCAAACTTTCGCACGCGCGCTCCTTTGATCTATCCAACGGTCCCTATTACGGCACGCGCCCCAAAGCCAACAAACAGCAGAGCAAAACGTATTATGAGAACCATCCGCACTCGCCGCTGAAGACCTATCGAACGGCAGAAAAACTCTGGCGCCAGTTCGAGCAGAAAGTCGAAGCGATGGGACGAATCAGCGACGATCTTGAGGGATGGCATATCGTGCTCGATCCCGGTCACGGCGGCCTAGATCCCGGCGCCATCGTGCAGACGATCGACGGCAACGGGGACAAGCTCTACGTAGCTGAAGACGAGTATGTATTCGACATAGCCCTGCGCGTTTACGTTCTGCTCCGCCTACACGGGGCACAAAGCACCTTGACAATGCTCAGCCCCAACCATCTGATACGCCACAACGAGCCGCCAGCAGCAACCTTCGTAAACGAGAAAAACGAGGTATACAATTCGCTAGCACACAATCGCAGCAACAACGTGCGCGACTGGCCGCGCGGCGGCAATCTATCTACCCGCGTGCAGATCGCACGCGAAGCCTTTGCACGGGCCCCCAAAGGACGGCGCATATTTCTCTCTTTCCACGCCGATATTGACCACAATGCACCCGAAGCGCCGCTCGTGCTTTACTACGAAAATCGATCGAGCAAAAAGCGCGATGAGACTTCGCGGCGCTTTGCTCAGAGCCTGTTGAACACCCTCGGCGCCGGCGCACGCACCCGCGGTCAGGGCTTGGGCGTGCTGCGCAACAACCCAGCCGACGTCAAAGTCCTCATCGAGATGCGGAATATGGCCTATCGCGACCACGTTTGGGCGCTGCGCTTTGAACAGCTGCGTCAGCGCGATGCCGAGAAAGTGGTGCGCGGCCTGCTCGACTATGCACACAGCAAAGAATTGAGCGCCCACCGCTAGCCCAGAACGCAGAAACCCCCCGGAGATGCAAATTCTCCGGGGGGTTACTTTAGCTGTGATCTACTCAGAACGGCTTCTCGTCGACCAGGCGCCTGGCCGCGCGCCGAACGACTTCCGGCTCTATGCCAGCCAGCTCGCACCAAGGATCGATGCGCCGACTTTCGACAAACGAAATTTCGGGCAATTCTTCGTCGACTTCATCGACCGTATCCGTTTTGGAAATTTCACGTAAGGTGCTAAGAATCATAGCGTTAGCTAGCCTTCTATACGCCATTGCGACGCGCTCTGATTGGGCCGCTTCTTGATCTTGTCTCGTAGCACTTCCTAGCAACGTACCTACCCTCCTAGTTCTCTGCGTAAATGTGATCGTTGGCTATGGTGTCAAAGCGTATCGATCTGTACGATAGAGCACCCCTCTTTTGTCTAGGACATGGCAACACATCAACAAAACTCAATGAACTTCTCACAGCGTAATGTACGCATTTTTTTGTGTATTTTTCAAAGAAAAATTTACGCGAATTAAAAAATAAATCCCGCCCTCGCAGCCAGCATCTTCTAACATCTTTTAAAATCAGTTGCTTGGAACAACATCAGCACGCACTGCACTCCGGGTTTGAGAAGCTCTATACAGCCGATATACCCATTCTAAGGTCTCCAATGCCTCCGCTCCAAGCGAGTAGGGCGTCCTGCTGCCGTCTATACCTCCGAGAAAATCGGCCCATTCGAGTGCCCACGACGCATCTTCGCCGGCAAACTCGAAAACATCTTCCTCGGGCGCGCCTCCTTCGGGACGACGACGGCCAATGTGAGCCTTTTCCATTCCATACGACCGCCCTAGTCCTTCGGCAATGGCATATCCATCGCGGCCGTAGACTTCGAAGCTGAACAGGTTTTTCCACTGGGTCCAGCTCACGTGCAGCGAGGCAATCTGACCGGCCGCCGTGCGAAACAGACCATAGGCGTTGTCCTCCAACGGTTTCATATCCCAGAAATGGGTCTCGACGTAGCCGGTCACCTCGGCAAAATCTCCGAGAATCCACCTAGACAAATCGATTAAATGGGCCCCCTGATCGAGCAATTCGCCGCCCCCAGCTCGTTCTGGTATGGCGCGCCACTCGCGGTCGTAGCCGGGCCGCCCGCCGTGCCCGTAGCGTCCGCGGATATTCATCAGCGGTCCCAGCTGACCCCCGGCACATACTTCATACACCTTCTGAATTGCGGGATGGTAGCGATGATTATACCCGGCTTTGAGCACTCTATCCGCTTTAATTGCCGCCTGCACAGCCTCTTCTGCCTCGCGCGGATTCCGCCCCATCGGCTTCTCACACAGCACGTGTTTACCGCCCTCCAGACAGGCTGCACTGATCGGTGCCAGCGCATCGTGCGTTGTGGCGACGACAACGATATCGACGTTGCCCGTAGCAATGTCTTGCCACGAGGCAGCCACCTGCGCACCGCAGTCAGCTGCCAGATCGGCGGCAGCCTGCCCGTTCAAATCATACACCCAACACACCGAGCAATCGGCATGCGCACGAGCAATTTCAGCGCGCTTGCGCCCAATAAAGCCCGCGCCAACAATCCCCACTCGATACGTCATTCCACGTCGTCCATTTTTAGCCGGCGCACGGTAAAGGCCTCGCTTTCCATAACTTCTTTGACTTCGAACGTTTCCCAGGGATCCCACAGCGCGGCCAACAGCCTACCGCTCAACCCATCAGAGCGGGACGACGCTAAATACACGGCTAGCGCCGCCGGCCGCGCCGGGTCCGTTCCCCCTTCGGCAAGCAGCTTTTGATCAGCCGCTCTCTCCTGCTGTCCAACGCGCATCCCCGCGCTCAATCGCTCCTCCAACATGTGTGTATTGACGGCTCCCGGCGCAATCGCATTAACGTCTATTTGATAGTCGCGCACTTCAGCTGCCAGCGTCTCTGTCAAGCGTACGATGGCCGCTTTCGACGCACCATATGCACTGAAGAACGGCCTCGGGCTCACCGCCCCCCCGCCCGATAGGTTGATAATCTTGCCGCTGCACCGCGCTATCATGCCAGGCCGCACCCGACGCGCGCACAGACAACTGCCCGGCAGATTAACCTCTACCGCCTGCCACCACGCCTCCACGTCGGCTTCGACCATGGGGCCGATCGGCCCCTGCACACCGGCGTTATTGACCAGTATATCCACAACACCCCACGCTGATTCTATAGCGTCAAAGGCCGCATCGACCTGCCCCGCATCACTCACGTCCGCGCAGACGACGAGCACCTCTCCCCCGCGCTCCGCTAAGGCAGCAGCTACGTTGCGCAGATCCGGTTCGCTGCGCGCGACGATCGCCACGCACGCACCGGCATCGACCAGCGCTTCGGCAATGGCCCGACCGATCCCCCGACTAGCTCCCGTAACAACGGCGCGCTTCCCCCTTAGTTCCATCTGAATTCCTCCTTCTAACATGCTCTAAAATACAATTTTTACTCTTTTTGACGAGCTGCGCAGACGGGGTGACGACATTGACCGAGATACTCATATAATCTACATTTACCACTTTTGACCGGAGCGGCGCCCGCGCCGCCGTTTTTCCAGCGGAAAGGTTCCATGTCGCTGCCGAGCACCTCATCAGATCCGCGCGAAATTTGCCTCGCCCTCAATGAACGCACGCCCGTAGGCGGTCTTTTTGAAGGGGATCGGGACAACCTCCATCCCAGCAGTAACCTGCCGTGGCGCATCTCGCCCGAGCCGTTCTGGCTGCAGCCCGAACAGCTGCGGGAACTGCAGGAGTTGGGCCATGCGCTGCACCAATTTTATCGGGCTGCCAATCTGCTCTACCACCAGAGCGTAAAGGGGTTACAGCCGAGCTGGGTGCATCAGTATTTGGATCAAGGTAAACCCGGCGACGTGCTCGAAATGGGCCTGTGGAACCGCGTAAAATCACATCTACCGCTGGTCATGCGACCTGACCTGCTCCTGACGGAAGACGGATTCCGCATCATGGAAATGGATTCCGTTCCGGGCGGGATGGGCTTTACCGCTCAGGTATCTTCTCTCTATGCCGACCTAGGCTACGACATCATTGGCGGGGCCCACGGTCTGGTAGACGGTTTTTACCGCGCCATCGCCGCTTCGACCAACCAAGATCTACCCACCGTCGGCTTGATTGTCTCCGACGAGTCGGAAGCCTACCGCGACGAAATGCAGTGGCTCGCAGACCAGCTGCGGGGGCAGGGCCAGCCGACCTTCTGCGCGCACCCACGCGATCTGCGTTTTGACGAGGAAGGGCTGTCGTTGGAAATCGACGGACAGCTGCAACACCTTGATGCGGTCTATCGATTTTTTGAGCTTTTCGACCTAAAGAATATCCCCAAGGCCGAGCTCATCACCTACTTCGCCAAAAAGAACGCTGTCCGCCTAACGCCGCCGCCCAAGGCCTACTTAGAGGAGAAGATGTGGTTGGCGCTGTTCCATCATCCGCTGCTAACCGAGTTCTGGCAGCGCGAGGTGTCGCGTCCAGCCCGCGAACTCTTGACCAAGCTCATTCCGCAAACTTGGATTCTCGACGCCCGCCCCATGCCGCCCCACGCTGTGGTACCCGGCCTAACGCTCAACGATGGAGCGGTCAACGACTGGCAGGTCCTCAAAGGCTTGAGCAAAAAGCAGCGCGAGCTGGTCATCAAACCATCGGGATTTTCCGAGTTAGCCTACGAGAGTAAAGGCGTCTCCATTGGGCACGATCTGCCAGAGGACACCTGGGGTACTAACGTGCAGACTGCACTCGACAGCTTTTCCCACACTCCGTATATCTTGCAGCGCTTTCACAAATCAGCGCGCAAGACTGTGCGCTACTACGACTTCTTTGACGATGCGATCAAGCCGATGCGCGGACGCGTGCTGCTGCGTCCCTACTACTATCTGACCGGGGATGAACCCCACCTATCGGGCATCCAAGCCGTCGTATGTCCCCCGGACAAAAAGGTCCTGCACGGCATGATCGACGCCGTCATCATTCCCTGCGCCGTATCCGATAGGCCGGACGCAGAAGACGCCTTTTAAGGAGCACCCGTGACTACGGCACCAACATCGCTCAGCCTCGACGAGAAGCTATCCAAGCTCGAGGACATCATGCGCCCGATGCAGCGCGCCCTCATCGGCTATTCGGGCGGCGTCGACAGCGCCCTGCTGGCCGTGGCCGCTCAGCGTGTCCTCGGCGAGGGCGCCATCTGCGTGACGGCCGATTCCGAGAGCTACGCCAGCGGCGAACTCGAGCGCGCCAAAGAGATTACCGACCAGTTCGGCATTCGCCACGAAGTAGTAAAAACCCGCGAGCTCGATAACCCCGACTATGCCAAGAATGCACCCGATCGCTGCTATTACTGCAAGCAGGAGCTCTTTACGCATATGGAGCGTATGGCCGCAGAACTGAGCGTCGATTATATCCTGTACGGACAGAATTCCGACGACGTAGGCGACTTTCGCCCCGGCGCTAAAGCCGCACGCGAAAAAGGCGTGCGCGCGCCGCTAGCCGAAGCGGGGCTCGACAAGGAAGACGTGCGCGCACTCGCGCGGCGCTGGGGCATCTCGGTTTGGGATCGCCCGGCAATGGCCTGTCTCTCCTCGCGCTTTCCCTACGGAACGGCCGTCACCGCCGACGGGCTCAAAATGATAGACCAAGCCGAGGCCTTTCTGCGCACCGAACTGGGCTACGCACAACTGCGTTCGCGCCACCACGACCATCTGGCGCGCATTGAGCTCCCGAGCGAAGACCTAGAGGCATTGCTCAACCAGCCAACGCAGTGCCGGCAAACGGCCGAGGCGCTCGGGGCCATCGGATATACTCACGTGACGGTCGACCTGCGCGGCTTTCGCTCCGGCAGTATGAACGAAGTGCTGCTGTCGATCGATGCGGACGATACGCCGCTTTTCGAGCGTCTCGATCCAATTATAGCCCGCTACGAGCTAGCCCCGGCGGCGTTCGAAGAGCGCGAGCAAATGCTCTACCTGCGCCTTAATGATCCGTATCGACTAGCCGATCCAACGCTGCGCCAAGCCGTTGTAGAGCGCTGCGAAGCACTCGGTTTTCGCTATATCGCCCTCGACTTGAGATCTCTACCCGCATGAAAAAAGAAATCGTTAAATTCGGGGCCAGCGTCCTGCGGCAAAAATGCGCGGCCGTCAGCGAGATTGATGACGCCGTGCGCGCGCTAGTAGACGATCTATTCGACTCTATGCGCGCGGCCGAAGGCGTTGGCCTCGCCGCACCGCAGATTGGCGTTGCCCGCCGCGTCTGCGTTGTCGACGTCTCTACCCAGCAGCCTGAATATCCACCTGTAGTTCTCATCAATCCGCGGATAGTCTCTAGCGAAGGCACACAGCTCGGCGAGGAGGGCTGCCTGAGCTTTCCCGATCTCTACGGCGACGTCAAACGCGCTGAACGAGTCGCCGTCGAAGCCCTCGATCTCAACGGAGAACCCTTCGCGACTGAAGGCACGGGATTCTATGCCCGCGCGCTGCAGCACGAGTTAGACCATCTCAACGGCGTGCTCTTCGTAGATCATCTCAGCTCCCTCAAAAGACAGCTGATGCGAAGCGCGCTGCGGCGACTAAAAAAAGAGGGCGAAGCCTGGCAAAAAGAAAATTCGTGACCTATTGACAAGGTAATCGTTGCCCCTTAATTTTGGTCATTCGAAATAATGGGATCGTAGTTCAGCTGGTTAGAACGCCGGCCTGTCACGCCGGAGGTCGCGAGTTCGAGTCTCGTCGGTCCCGCCAATTGGAAAGCCCCTGAAGCCAAGCGCTTCGGGGGCTTTCTGTTTTAGCCTATTGCGTCCTCTGCCCGTATGTTGGAGTAGTTTGCATCCTCTACAAAGCAGGATATTGGGCGGGTTCAGAGCACCGCTTGTTCCTTGCCGGTTTATTCCTGCTTTTCACTGAATTTGTCGCTTTTTCTTTGCACTCTACGTTCACGTTACAAATGCGGCGAACTGTCCCCGCTGACCAGGCCAAGGCGATCGAAGCATGACCCAAACGGACGGGTGCTCGCAGACGGCGGATTGCTGAGATCGCGGCAGCAGGATCGTCGAGGGGCAGGCCTCCTGCCAGGCGTTACTTTTTACACACAGTGAATCGAAAAGGTGACAGTCTGTCGGATAGGTTGGCCAAGATTCCGGTTAATGAAGAAGGTGTTCCCACAGGTACTAAATTTGATGCGCCCTGCAGTTAGTATATCTATAACTCCGCATTCAAGGAGCGCACCATGTCTCTTACCCCCCTACCGAAGATTGCCGGCATCGAGATACGTCATTTCGGCAACGATCGCCTACTCGTACTCCTTCCTTACCATCCTAACAATATAAAACGCATCCGCGCCATTACGGGCTGGCGTTGGCACGGCGATAAGAAGGCTTGGAGTATACCCTATACCGAAT
>JAYOKQ010000022.1:0-7495 GCA_038119905.1 Gemmatimonadota bacterium
TCCGTTGTCCTGCCAATTGAACGACCGGGCTACCCTAACTCTGTATAGTGTCGCAGACCAGCGGCTGGCAAAAAAAAGACCGGTGGCCTTGCGCTCGTAGCTTTTGTTCAGCCTTGAGGGCGGCGTTCCGGTCGTCGAAAGAGCCGTAAACCGTGGAACCGCTGCCCGACATGGATGTGACACAGGCACCGGCTTGTTCCAGGTGAGAACGAAGCATTGCGACGATGGGATAGGCGCTTTCGACAATGGGTAGGAAGTCGTTCTCCAACACTTCCATCAGCTCCCAGCAGTCAACGCACCCGCCGCTCAAGGAATCAATAAATGTAGTATAGGGATTTTGGTCTGTCAAGATAGGGCGAACCTGTCCATACGCCCAGGCCGTGCTGACAGCCACATCAGGATACACCAATACGTAGTAGACTTCGCCGCGGCAGCTCAGAGGCGCTAGCCGTTCGCCGCGGCCGCGCATAATGGCTGTGCCTCCTTCTATTAAGAAGGGGATATCCGAACCCAGCTGCGCGGCCAGCGCGCGCAGCCCATCGGCGTCAAAGGGATAATCATGGAGCGCATTGAGCGCGCGCAGCGTAGCGGCTGCGTCGGCGCTTCCGCCGCCGAGCCCAGCGCCTACGGGTATGTTTTTTTCTAGGTGGACGTGCTGAGGACGGCAGGCCACCGGTGCCTGCGCGGCAAACAGCACCAGCGCGCGCAGCACGAGGTTGTCGTCGTCACAGGGCACATCGGCGCGGGTACAGGTCATCGCATTGCGCTCGGCAGGACTAAAATGGAGCACATCGGCCAGATCGATAGCCTGCACTACGCTGACAATGTCGTGGTACCCGTCGGCGCGCTTGCCCAGAATCTTCAATCCGAGATTGATTTTGGCGCAGGCGCGCTCGGTCCATCTGTTCTGTGCCATGGAGCTTGACCTCTTTTCGGGTATAATCTACTATGATAGGTAAAAACTGACAGAATGACAGGTCTATGTCTGCACTGATACCGCATACGGCGCGCTGCGCGCTAGCGCTGCTCCTCTGTGTCCTACCAGCCGGGGCTCAAAACAGCGGCGAGGACGATTTTAAGCTGGCGCGCAACCTATACCGCGACGCAGGCGACTACGCCACGTCTTCTACGCTCTTTGCCGAATTTATTCGCAACTACCCCAACAGCCCGCAGTTGGCCGAGGCCCGCCTCATGCTGGCACGAGCCTACCGCAACAGTAACCGCTGCGAGCTGGCCGCCCCGGCATACGAGACCTTTTTCCTAGAGCATCCCGACCATCTGGCAACGGCCGACGCGCGGCGCGAACGAGCTGCCTGTCTGTCGCAAACAGGCCAGTACGTAGACGCCGCGCGGGCGTACGAAGACGTGCAGCGGCGCTTTAGCGCCAGCGATTTTGCAGCGCAGGCGCTGATTGACGCAGCGGCCAACTACACCTACGCACAGGACCTGCAGCGAGCCGTCGATTTGTATCAGCGGGTGCTCGACGAGTATGGTACGAGCAGCGCCGTTCATCTGGCCCGCTACCAGTTGGCCAAGCTGCTCTTTACTGCTGGGCACGCCGACGACGCGCAGCGGCTGCTTGGACAGATCACACTGGCTCGGCCCGCCCCGGCGCTGTCGGCTTCGGCCCAGTTGCTCAACGGGCGCATTGATCTCTTTTTGGGCCATCGCGATGCGGCCGCCGAAAAATTTGCCGTGCTCTACGAGCGCTTTGCGACCACACCCCAGACCGACAGCGCCTACGTCGATCACGCCGCCTACCTATTCGAACAACGCCTATTTTCTCAGGCCGGCGATGCCTTCGCGCGCGCGCGTTCCAACGTCAAAGATCTTTCGCTACAGCGCCAAGCGCTGCTCGGATTGGCCGATGCCCGACGCCAAAGCCGCCAAACGACCGAAGCACTACAGCACTACAAAACCCTCCTAGAGCAGCTACAGCCGGGCGACGAGCGCTATCTACGCGCACGCCTAGGGCAGGCTATTGCACTGGGGCAGGCGGGCCAATTCGCTCTGGCCGTGGGACTTTTTCAGGGCCTGATACAGGTCGAAGACAGCCCGGAAGCGCGGGCAGCGCTGCGCGAATTGGGCGCGCTCTACCGGGCACGCGGCGATCAGAGCCGAGCCATTACTTGGTATAGACGCTATCTACAAGAAGCCGGCGAAGAAGCCACCGACGTGCGAGCTGTGCGAGCCGTGTTGGCCGAGCTCTATGCCTCGACCGGATACCGCGAAGAAGCCGTGGCCATCTACCGACAGCTGGCTGCTGGACAGGGCGACGTGGCGGCCGAGGCGCAGTTTGGACTGGCCAGCACCTTTGAGGCAGGCGGACAACCGCGCGAAGCGCTGCGCGAGTACGTAGCCTATCTCGAGCTCTTCCCGGGCGCACCTCAAGCCGAGTCGGCGCGCCAGCGCATTGAGTATTTGCGCGAGTTTACCGTGATGAATCCGGCCGAATTGAGTCGTGCGCTGCAGCAGGCCTGGATCGACGAACTCAGCGGCACACCGCGCCAAAGCGTGCAGCTCGACGTGGCCCATGCCCTGTTTGAACACCACGATTTTGCCGGTGCTGCCCGTTCCTTCGAACACTACGCAGCCGCCTATGCAAACAGCACATATGGTCCACAGGCCCAATTCTTCCTCGCCGAAAGCCTGCTTAACCTAGCGCGGCAGCGCACTATAGAAGACCAGTCGATGGACGCCGATTCGCTGCGCGCGCTAGCGCTGCAGGAATACCGCATCCTCGCGCGCGCAGAGGGATCGTCGTGGGCCCAGCGCGCGCAGCTGCGACTGATCGAAGTAGAAGCTGAGAGCGGTCCCGATTCGCTGCAGTTGTCTAGCCTTGAAGAGGGGTTTGCGCGCTTTGTCGCTGCCTACAGTCGCGAGGGCAGCGAGCACCTAGATCAAGCGCTGTTTCAGCTGGCCGAAAGCCGCCGCGCACTAGGAGCAGGGGACGCCGTAAAGATCAAATCGGCCATTGCCGACTACGAAAGCCTGCGCCGACTCTTTCCCCAGAGCCCCCTGGTGTCACAGGCTCTGTTCGGCATCGGACTCTGCCTGGCCCAGCGCGGCCAGTACGACGCAGCCGCTGATTCACTGGAGCGCATGCTGCAGAGCTATCCGGACAGCCCGCTAGTGGCCAACGCCCTGTTTGAGTTAGGACAAATGCGCCTAGCACAAGATCGACCTCAGCAGGCGATCGGGCGCCTACAGGAGCTGCGGTGGGGCTATCCAGCCTTCCCCGCTCGCCGCAGGGCACTGCTGCTGTTGGCCAACACCTACTTCTCGTTGGGCGAGTACGCCGCAGCCGCAGAGATCTATCGGCCGCTGGCCGAAGCCACCGGTGTGCAGGACCCCGGCGGCCGCGTTCGTCAACAGCTAGCTCGCGCATACCACCATATGGGCCAGTACAAGGCCGCGCTGCAGACCTATCGACGCTTGTTGAGCGAAGAAGTCGAAGTCGCCGCGCGCGACAGCATCTACTTTGATCAAGCCGTCCTGCTGATTCGCTTGGGGCAAGAGGACGAGGCCGTGCGTCAGTTTCTGCTCGTACGCGACGAGTTCCCCGAGTCGGCGCTAGCGGATCAGGCCGGTGCGCGAGCTGGGCACATTGCCTTCGCCCTTGAGCAGTATGAGGAGGCGCAGCGCATTTATAAGCCCCTGTTAGAAAAAGACGTGTCCGATTCACTCGTCTACGGACAGTACGCCCTGTCGCTGTTCCGCCTGCAGCGCATAGACGAAGGGCGTAAAGCCGCCAAGCGCTACGCCAAACAGATGGGCGACAAGGCGGAGTGGGACCAGCGTTTTCTGCTGGCCGAAGGGCGCTATTACCAAAGAGCAAGAAATTACGAGCGGGCGCTCAAAGCCTTCCGCGAGGTGGCCAAGGGAAGGGGCCATGCTGCGGGGGAAGGAGCGTATTATGCGTCCGAAACGCTTTGGCAGCAAAACGCAGCCGCCCCCAGTGAAGAGGGTGCCGCCCGCGCCCTAGAAGCGTTGGTGCGCTTCGTGCAGGACTATCCCGACAGCCCGCGCAGCGCCGACGCCTATCTTCGCTTGGCCGGCTACCAGTTTGCCCTACATAACTACCTACAGGCAGCCGGTGCCTACAAGCGCGTGCTAGAAGCACCAAACCCATCCAACGAAGCGGCACACGAGGCCATATGGAAGCTGCTTCAAAGCTATCAAGGCGCCCACGAATACGAGGCAGCACACGGCGTCGCAGAACAGCTGTTGCGCGACTTTCCCGACCATCCACGCCAGCTTGAAGCGCGCCTAGAGCTGGGTGTGATTCTCAAGGAAAAGGGCCAATACGCCCAGGCGATTAACCACTTTGAAGCTCTGCTCAACGAGCAGCGACTCGATGCCAACGACGCATCGGAAGCGCGATTTTACGTCGGCGAGTCATACCAAAATATGGGCGAGTACCGCAAAGCCATCGAGGCCTACTACAAGGTGAGTTATCACGGCGCCGGCGGCTTTAGTCAGTGGATTACCTCGGCCGATTTTCAGCGTGCCCAGTGCCATGAGTCGATGGGCGAGTACGCCACAGCCGTGGCCGTGTACGAGCGCATCGTCCAGCGCGAAGGCGGCAGCACGCCCCAAGGCGAAATGGCCCAGGAGCAGATCGTTCAGCTACGGCGGCGCCTAGGCAATAACTAAGCGCTTTTCCACATGTCAATCAGCCCGTCCATATCCGGCGGAGAACTGTCATGGTCATAGATTTTCTGCGCAACGTCTCTCTGTTTGAGGGCCTAAGTGAAGACGAACTAAATGCCCTGGCTGATCTGTGTTTTACGCGCAGTTTCGCCAAAGAGGGTGTCATTATCCTAGCGGAAGAAGAGGGGGACACGCTCTTTATCATCCGATCGGGCCAAGTCAAAGTAAGCATCGTTAGCGAAGAGGGACGCGAAGTCATTCTGTCCATGCTCGGACCAGGGGCCGTTTTTGGCGAACTGGCCCTGCTCGACGGCAAGCCGCGCTCAGCCAACGTAACCGCCACCGACGAAACCAGCCTCGTTATGCTGCGGCGCTCCGACTTTCAGCAGCTCATTTACAAGACGCCGCAAATTGCCATGGCGCTGTTGGCCGAACTGGCGCGTCGACTGCGACGCACAGACCGCCAGATTGAGGGACTGGCTCTGCTGGACGTAACCAGCCGCATTTCCGAAACACTGCTGCAGTTGGCCACCGACCAAGGTGAAGAACGTGCCGAGGGCGTCGTAATTATAGGTCAACCCACCCATCAGGAACTGGCCAATATGTCGGGGACGACGCGCGAAACGGTCTCGCGCGTGCTTAAACGCCTGGAAGACCACGGCTATATTGCCCGCCGGGGACGCAAGATAACGATTCTACGCGAAGGCCATTGGAGCGATATTCACTAACATGAGTTTGGCAAAAAGACGCATTCTTCTCATAGCCGGCCCGGCCGGCGAGCAATTCAAGGGAGCCTTGGATAGCGGCCGAGTCGTCGACGTAACTAGTCCCGAGTTATTGGCTGCGCTGGCCAAGCGTGACGCCGATCTCATTGTGGTCGACCTAGCCCTAGGCTCCCAGCTAGCCGACTACGCTGATGCACTCACTCCCTTTGGCCACATACCGCTACTGGGACTAGGACCCGAGAGCGACCTCTGGTACCAGGTGGCCAGCAACGCGCACGTGGAGGGACGGATTGACCTGTCTGCCTCCGACGAGGCCCTGCGCACGATAGCCGAATCGCTCGTGAACAGAGGGCGCTTTCTACGCGGCGGCACTGATCTAATCGGTCAGTCTCGCGCCATGCAGCAGCTGCGCGAACGCATTCTCATGATTGCCGCCACGCCAGTGTCTACCGTGCTACTGACCGGAGAGAGCGGTGCAGGAAAGGACAAAGTAGCCGTTTCACTGCACCGCTACAGCGCGCGAAGCGACAAGCCGTTTAAGCCCATCAACTGTGCAGCCATACCGGAAAACCTGCTGGAAAACGAACTCTTTGGTCACGAGAAGGGCGCTTTTACCGACGCCAAGGAACGCTATCAAGGCATCTTTGAACAGGCGCAGGGCGGCACGGTATTCTTGGATGAAATTGGCGAAATGGCGCCATCGGCTCAGGTCCGGTTGCTGCGCGTGCTCGAAGAGCGCAAGGTCACCCGCATCGGCGGGGATACCGCCGTGCCGGTCGACGTGCGCGTCGTTGCGGCGACCAACCGCGATTTGCAGGAAGCCGTTAGCCAGCGCGAGTTTCGCCTCGATCTTTACCATCGACTGAAAGTAGTGGAGCTGAACATTCCGCCGCTGCGCAAACGCAGCGAAGACATTCCCGATCTGGTGGCCCATTTTATCGATGAGCTCACGCAGGGAGCGCGGAGTCGCTTTGAACGCTTTTCACCTGCGGCGCGCGATCTGCTCAACGAGTACGCCTGGCCCGGCAACGTGCGCGAATTGCGCAACCTAGTCGAGCACCTGGTATTTCTGGCACCGCGCAGCACGGTCGAACCCGAAGACCTGCTGCCCCATCTCGATCGACCGCCCGAACCGCAGCGCCATCTGCCCGTACCAACTCACAAGAGTCCGGACCAATCAGAGCGCGAGTTAATCTACTTCGCTTTACTTGACCTAAAGCGCGAGGTAGCCGAATTGCGCGGCCGGTTAGACCAATTTATGGACCGGCGTGAGCCGATTGTTCACGGCGATACGCCCCACGTCATATACCCGCTAGAAGAGCGCCCCGTTAGCGCCGTCGAGGACGAAGACGCGCGCGCCATTGAGCCGTTGCTCAGTCTGCGCGACATGGAAAAAGACGCCATTGTCGACGCGCTGGAGCGCGTTGGCAACAATCGCCGCAAAGCGGCCGACATACTCGGCATCAGCGCGCGCACGCTCTATCGCAAGCTCAAAGAATACGGTATCGAATGAGGCTGTCTGGGTGGACCATAGCTCTGCTGGCAGCCGCACTAGCATGGACGATATTCGTCCCTGCCGCACGGGCCCAAGACGGCGCAGAGCACCTGCGTCAGCTCAGCGACACGTTTCGCAGCGCGTACGAACGAGTCAAGCCGGCTGTTGTGCAGATTGCCACAACGCGTTCGTGGCGGTTTAACGAACAGGAGCTTCCCCCGTCGCATCCGCAGATCGATCCGGACGCCTTTCGCGGCCTAGGGTCGGGCACCATCGTGAGCGAAGATGGCTATATCCTGAGCAATTACCACGTCGTATCGGGCGCTGACTCTATTCTCGTTACCCTGACGGACCGACGCACCTTTGGCGCAGAGGTCGTCGGCTTTGACTCGCTCATTGACATCGCGCTGCTCAAGATACAAGCACAGCAGCTGCCGCACGTGGAGTTGGGCAATTCGTCTTCCCTGCAGATAGGGGATTGGGTGCTAGCTATCGGTCATCCGCTCGGCATGGGATCTACGCTCACGCACGGCATCGTCAGCGCATTAGATCGTCGGGCCGATATCTTCAACGGATCGGGCTACGCGATCGAAAGCTTTATACAGACTAATGCCGTGATCAA
>JAYOKQ010000022.1:7595-51053 GCA_038119905.1 Gemmatimonadota bacterium
TAGATCGGCCGCGCGGCGTGTGGATCCGCGTCGCTCCTCGGGGTCCAGCCGAACGCGGTGGGCTGAACAACGGCGACGTCATTGTAGCCGTCGACGGTCAGCGCGTGGATCATCCCAACCAAATTCAATCTATCATCTACGGCCGCGATCCCGGCGAGCTGGTGCAGCTGACCCTGCTGGAGGGAGACGGGGGCGAACGCACCGTGGAGGTCGCGCTCGGCGAGCGCGAAGAGGAACAGCTCCTAGCGCGCGGGCAGGAGCGGTTGAAAAAGCTAGGGCTAGGGGTAAAACCGCTGGCACTCGACGCAGCCATACAGCTGGGATTCACCGGAGAGATTGCAGAGGAGTTGGGCTTTGGCATCGATGAGAAGCCCGTTGTAATCACCCGGGTCGACTCGCTCAGTCAGGCGGCTGAGAAAGGCCTGCAAGTGAGCGACGTCATAACGGAAATCGACCGGGAACGCATCACCTCTATGCCACATCTCATGCACTCGGTTTCCACTTTGGAAGAAGGGCGTTCGGCGCTGTTTTGGATCTGGCGCGCCGAGCGTGGAGTCGACGTGCGCGCCCTGCGCATACCTGACTAGGCACGGCACACATAGACGTGCCGTACAGTCCACACCATCTTAGAAACGCACGGGAGTAGAGCGATGTCATTTGAATTGGGCGGCGCCGATGCGCTGCTGATTGTCGGTGCCAGCGAACATCTAGCAGACCTGTACTACGCAACGCGTTTTCGCGCACCCGACGCGTTTGTCTTTGTCTGGACCCAGCGCGAAAAAATACTGATGGCGCACAGCCTTGAGATTGACCGTGCTCGGCAGCAGGCCGCCGTAGACCGAGTGGTACCCTATGCCACCTACGAATCCAAAGCGCGCAAAGCAGGCTGCGAAAAACCGACGTCGGTCGACGTGCTCCAAGCTTTGCTGAAAGAGCTAGATCTACAGAAGCTGCTCGTACCCAACGATTTTCCCCTGGGTACGGCCGATTCCCTGCGCGGAGCCGGCTTCGAGCTGCAGGTGGCACCAAGTCCGCTCTTTCCCCAGCGACAGATCAAAAGCTCCGAGGAGATAGAAGCCATTCGCACGGCGCAGCAGGGGGCCGAAGCGGGTATGGCCGCGGCGGTTGAGATGCTGCGCGCTGCGCGCATTGAAGACGGCGCGCTGCTGCACGACGATCAGCCCCTCACATCGGAGCGACTGCGCCGCGCCATTCACGGAGCGCTTATGGAGCTAGACTGCACGGGACAGCACACCATTGTCGCCGGCGGCGAACAGGGCTGCGATCCCCATCAGGAAGGACACGGTCCACTGCGAGCCGGCGAGCCCATTATTATCGACATCTTTCCTAAAGACGACCGCAGCGGCTACTTCGGCGACATCACGCGAACCTTTGTGAAAGGTCCCGTATCCGACAGCGTGCGCGCGCTCTACGAAACGGTGCTAGGGGCGCACGAAGCGGCGCTGGATCAGGTGCGAGCCGGAGCCGACGGGCGAGCTATCCACGAAGGCGTGCAGGCATTCTTTGTTGCACGTGGCTACGAGACGGGCGAGAAAGACGGCTTTATGCAGGGCTATTTTCACGGCACGGGACACGGATTGGGACTGGAAATACACGAGGCGCCCAGTCTAGGTCAGCGCGGCACCGCGCTGCAGGACGGGCAGGTTGTAACGGTTGAACCGGGGCTCTACTACCGCGGATTAGGTGGCGTGCGCATAGAGGACACGGTCGTCGTGCGCGAAGGCGGCATAGAGAATTTAACCACCTTTCCCAAAGCGCTGGAAATCGATTAGCGGTGCACGACGAGGCATCGACGGATCCCCTCACTCTGGAAGCGCTGCGTTACCTACAAGCTCCAGCAGGCCGACAGTTGCTCGAAGCCATCGCCTCTGAGGGAAATAGCCTCAATGCCCAGCAGGCACTGCGCACGCGCTTTCCCGCCGAGATGTGCCGCGCGGCTCTAGCCTTGACCGAAGTGCGCGCCGTGGCCGGCGACAAGTTTGAGCGCGCCGCGGATATGCTCTTCGATCGCGAGGGATTCGAAATGGCAACCCGTGCTGAGGTTGCTCAGCACCGAGCCTGGCGCCTACGCGCCTTTGACACCATCGCCGATCTATGCTGTGGCATCGGCGGCGATATGATCTACCTAGGGCGCACGGCACGCGTAATCGGTATCGACGTGTCGCAGCGACGCATCGAAATGGCGCGTCATAACTGCGCGACGTACGAAGTAGAGGAGGCGCGTTTCGTCGCAGCCGATGTGCAAACCATACGGCCCCGCGCAGAAGCGGCGCTTTTTGATCCAGCGCGGCGCGGCGCGCGCGGCCGGCGGCTCAGCGGAGCTGAATACGAGCCACCCCTGTCATTTGTCGATTCGCTGCGCGCCCACGTGCCCAACCTTGCAGTCAAAGTATCGCCCGCCATTCCCGAAGAGGAACTGCCCGACGGATGCGAGGTCGAATTTGTATCCAGCGGCGGTCAGTGCCGCGAGGCCGCACTCTATTTTGGTGGACTGACCACCGCTAGGCGGCGCGCTACGCTGCTGCCCGAGCGCCACACGCTGACCGACGACGGGTCGGGCTCAGAACCGGTCGCCGGAGTAGGTGCCTATGTGTATGATCCAGATCCGGCGGTCGTGCGTGCGCATCTAATCGACGAGCTAGCGCGCTTGCTGGGTGCGTGGAAGCTGGACTCACAGGTTGCATACCTCAGCAATGATGCGCTCGTCGCAACGCCCTTAGCACGTGCGTATCAGGTGCTTGACGTGTTGCCGTTCCAGGTTAAAAAGCTGCGCCAGTACCTGCGTCGAGAAGGATTCTTTCCCCAACAAATAAAGCGCCGGCGCTTTCCCTTAGAGCCGATAGAAGTCGAGCGTAAACTCGGCGTCCACACAGGGGATATACCCGTGGTTTTGATCCTGACGCGACTAGCGGACAAAACGGCCTGTCTGATTTGCAAAACTATGGCCAAATGAGCAGATTCTAGTATGTTCTATTGCGTTCAACTCCCCATGTGAGAGGTCTATGTATCGCCATAAATTCACCGCCGGTGCGTTCGTCGTTGCCACGGGTTTGTTCTATCTATTCTTGACGGGTTTTCAGCAGTCTTCCTCCACGCACATGACGCTGCAACATCTCGTTGAAGCTGCTAGCGAAGACGAACTGCAAGGACAGCGCATCCAGCTTGGCGGCAGCACCGTCGTACCTGGTTCCATACAGTGGGACAAGTACAAGTCGAGCGCAGAGTTCGATATCACAGATGGCCAGCAGACACTGCGCGTGCACTACGTGGGCAACGCCGTATTACCGGACACGTTTAAAGACGAAGCCCTGGTCGTGCTCGAAGGAGAGTACGTAGCGGCAAACAATTCTTTTGCCGCCGAGGTCGTTTTCGCCAAATGTCCCTCCAAATACGAGGGACAGGATTACGACGGGCACGTGCAGGCGATGAAAGACCAGAGCAGTTACTAACGGCAACCCCTATCCCCAGCTACCCACTCCATGATTGATTTCGGTTACTTCGCCCTGTGCTTGGCACTGCTCACCTCGGGCTATGCGCTGTTCTCTTCGCTAGCCGGTGGCCGCAGCGGACGCTTCGCGCTCGTGCGTTCGTCAGAGAATGCGTTACTGGCAACCTGCGGGCTATTAACGCTGGCTGTCTGCGTTTTATGGCACGCGCTGCTGACGCACAACTTCCAAGTGCGTTTTGTCGCAGAAAACAGTAACCTCGCCATGCCGCTCTTTTACACCGTGACGTCCCTGTGGGGGGGCCAAGCCGGATCTCTGCTGTTTTGGGGCTGGATTCTATCGCTCTATATTGCCGCCGTCGTGCTACTCTATCGCCACCGTTACCGCGAGCTCATGCCCTACGCGCTGTCCGTCATGGCAGCTACCAGCTTTTTCTTTTGCATACTTCATCTCTTTTCGGCCGACCCCTTTGTGACGTTGCCTTTCAAACCGGCCGACGGACGCGGACTCAACCCGCTGCTACAGCAGCCTCTGATGGCTATCCACCCACCCCTGCTCTATCTGGGTATGGTCGGCATGGTCGTTCCCTTTGCTTTTGCCATTTCCGCTTTGGCCTCGGGCCAGCTAGATTCGACCTGGCTGCGGCCGGCGCGCCGGTGGATGCTCATTCCCTGGTCTTTTTTAGGGGCGGGACTGCTCTTGGGCGGCAAGTGGGCCTACGTCGAATTGGGGTGGGGCGGATACTGGGGCTGGGATCCGGTGGAAAACTCGTCGCTCATGCCTTGGCTGGCCGGCACAGCCTTTTTGCACTCCATTATGATTCAGGAGCGCAAGGGTATGCTCAAAGTATGGAATATGGTGTTGGCTATTCTGTGCTATAGTCTGTGCATACTGGGCACGTTTATCACCCGCTCGGGTATCATTTCTTCGGTGCACGCCTTTGCCAAGTCCAATATCGGACCATTTTTTGCCGTCTTTCTAGTCGTCATACTAGTCGTTTCTTTTGGGTTGCTCTACCTGCGCCTACCGCATCTAAAACCTGAAAATCGCCTGGAATCTTTCGCCTCGCGCGAGACGGCGTTCCTGCTAAATAATTGGATTTTGCTGGGCATTCTCTTTGCTGTACTGTGGGGCACGCTCTTCCCGCTAATCTCGGAGGCCTTTACAGGTCAGCAGATCACGGTAGGACCTCCGTTTTTTAACCAGGTCAACGTACCCATCGGCCTCGTCCTTATTTTGCTGACTGGCGCCGGACCGCTCTTTGCCTGGCGACGTACATCAGAACAGAGTCTAAAAGAAAATTTTGCGGTGCCGACTATGGTCGGCCTGCTCTCGCTAATCGTTCTGCTGGGTTTAGGCGTGCGCGATCTGTATGCCCTCATTTCTCTCGTTCTTTGCGCCTTTGCCGCGGCCGCCATCGTTTTGGAATTTCACGCAGGCACGCGAGCGCGCATGCGCAGCACCAGCGAGGGCTACGCCACAGCTATCTACCGGCTCAGCGCAAAGAACCGTCGGCGCTACGGCGGATACATGACCCACTTTGCTCTCATGTTGCTCTTTGTCGGCTTCACCGGCAAAGCTTTTACCAGCGAGACCGAAGTTGTGCTGCAGCGCGGCGAGACTACGCCAATAGGGGCGTACGAACTGACGTACGAGACAATGGCCTTTAAAGAAGATGCCAACATGAATTCGACGGCGGCCGCCTTGACTCTGCGCCGCGATGGCCAGCGCTTGGGCACACTGCTGCCGGAACGACGCTACTACAAGGCCTTTGATCAAGGCACGACCGAAGTATCAATCTACTCGGACCTACGCGAAGATTTCTACTTAATCCTGGTGGGCTCGGCCGAAGACGGCAGCGCCAAGTTTCAGATCTATATCAACCCGTTGGTCAACTTTGTCTGGCTAGGCAGCATCGTGCTCATTCTCGGTTCGCTATGGGCTATGTGGCCGACGGCGCGTGACCGACGCATCGCCCGTATTGATCGCAGCACGGCACCGTCGACCATAGGCTCGCTGGCCGTGGGTTCCTAGTTTGATGTGGATGTGGATTGCCTTCGGGCTACTCCTCACGCAGGCCGGTTCCGTTCAGGGGGCCTCCTCTGCAGAAATTAAGGAAGTTGCCCAAGAACTGGTCTGCCTATGCGGTGACTGCGCCCGCGAGTCGTTGGCCACCTGCCTGTGCACCGACTTTGCCGTGCCACAGCGCGAACACATAGGCCGCCTGCTCGATCAGGGAAAGACGCACAGGGAAATCATCGACGAGTACGTGTCGACCTACGGCCAGATGGCCCTGGCCGCCCCACCACCCGAAGGCATCAATCTTCTCGCCTGGGTCACGCCCTTTGCCGCCCTAATTTTTGGGATCCTTCTCATCCGTTCCATACTGCGCAACCGGCGCACAGAGTCCACATCGACAGCCGTAGTCGGCGGCGCCCAGCGCGATCGTTTGCAGCGCGAATTAGAGCGCTTTGACGAGGACGACTAGCGCATGGATAGCGGTGTACTCTTAGCCTGCGCGCTGCTGCTGGGTGGCTGCGCATATTACATCGTCCGTCCGCTGCGGACCTTGCGCAATGTGGCGGCCGGCAGCGTGAATGAACGGCAGTTAAACGAGCGCAAAGAGCAGCTGTACGCCTCCATACTGGAATTGGAATTCGATCGCGAATTGGGCAAGCTGCCCGAAGCTGATTTTCAGCACATGCGCGGTGAGTTAGAATCGCAGGCACTAGCTATACTCGAACAGCTAGACCAGACCGAAACAGAGGTCCCTAGCGAGTCTATAGAAGAGCGCATCGAACGCGAGGTAGCTGCGCTGCACGATGGTGCACATACGGCACAGCCTGCCGTCCCACCGCAGCCGGTGCCCGAACCAGACCCATCCGCCGCAGCCCAGGGCCCCACTTCTGCACCGGCCAAGTTTTGCGGTCAGTGCGGCACGGCACGACGTGGCACCGACCGCTTCTGCACGCAGTGCGGCACGGCTTTCGAGAAAGTAGCTTGAGCCGTGAACCGATGGATCGCCCGATGCCTAGCTCTCGTCCTGTGCTTATGGGCAGAGGCAGAGCCGGCGCGCGCGGATCAGGTCGAGGGGTACGTAATTGATCCTACGAACAACCGGCGTATCGGCGATATCGAAATCGCCTTTTACATTCGACAGGACGAGCAGGTTTCTGAAATTATGCGCAAGCGAGCCGATGGAGAGGGTCGCTTTCGTTTCTCCGGCCCGTTCCTCACGGCCGGAACGGCCTTTGCCCTAGCCGCCTTCTATAAAGATGTAACCTACTTCAGTTCGACGCTAGAAGTGGGAGCACAGCAGCAAATCATATTAGAAGTATACGAACCCACCAGCCAGTCTGAAGACCTGCGCATCACCTCGCACAATCTGTTTTTAAACGTAACGCAGGAACAGGTAGAAGCGGTTCACCTGGCGCAGTTCTTCAACGCCCAAGAGAGTGCCTACGTCGGCAGCGGCAGTGGGTCGGAACGACGAGTTAGCGAGTTCCGCCTGCCCGCAGGTGCGCTGGATGTGCAGAGCCATTCTGGACGCATGCAGCAAGCCGATGAAACGACCTTTTTTGACAACCAACCGCTGCTACCTGGTCACTCCCAGCTGAGCTTCTCTTTTATCATAGACCCCGAACAGCTGTCGGATGGCTACTGGCACGAGGCCGTTTATCCGACCGATCGCATGGAACTTTTCGTACAGCCCAGCACGATAGAAGTCGGCGGTGAATGGATCGATAACGGCGTTATGGACCTACACGGTCAGCAGTATCGCCGACTGCAGATCAACGGCATAGCCGCTGGACAGCGCGTGCACATTCCACTGCCTATTTCTACACCCAATCGCTGGATGCTCAAGTGGGCAGCGCTAGCCATCGGTGCACTCGCCGGCGCCGCAGTATGGCTGCTGTGGAGTGGTACCGCCGCTCCAACTGCTCCTAGCGCCCAAGACTTAGAACGGCATCGACGACAAACACTTGAAGAGATGGCTCGTCTAGACGCCGAGTACGCTGGTCGCAAAGACGATGCAGCGTACCTGAAGCGCCGCCGAGAGTTACTCGATCGAGCTATTGACCTGACGCGGCGCGCAGAAAGATGAGCGCATGACGGATGACGACGATATTGTCGTTGAAGACGCCAGCAAGCACTTTGCTTCCTTTGTCGCCTTACAGTCGGTCCATTTGCACATTGAACGCGGACAATTCGTCCTGCTGGCCGGAGCAAACGGAGCAGGTAAAAGCACGCTGCTGCGCCTAATAGCCGGCATCAGTCGGCCCAGCAGTGGACGCGTACTGATTGGCGGAAAAGATCCGCAGCAGGACGCCAGTGCGCGGGCAGTCATTGGCTTACTATCGCATCACACCTTGCTCTACGACGACCTAAGCGCCGAAGAGAACCTCGCTTTTTTCGGTCGGCTCTACGCGCTATCCGGCGGCGCGCAGCAAATAGACGAGGCACTAAGAGAGGTAGGCCTTGTCGAACACCGCCAGCGCCGCGTGCGAAGTTTTTCACGCGGGATGCGCCAGCGCTTGGCGTGGGCGCGCGCGACGCTGCACAATCCGACGATCCTGCTGTTAGACGAACCCTTTACCGGACTGGACCAAGCCGCCTGTTCGGCCCTGCACGCCCAACTAGACAGGCTCAAAGCAAGCGGCTGCACCTGCGTAATGGTCACCCACAAACCGGAGGAAGGTGCCACACTGGCCAACCGACTCGTCGTGCTGCGCAGAGGTCGGCTGTGCCACGACCAGCCGTGGAGCGGAACCGCTCGGGCTTTAGCCGAAACCTGTACCCCGTTCTTGGAAGCAATCCGTTGAGCTTCTGGCAGCGCGCACTGGCGATCCTACACAAGGATCTAACGGCTGAATGGCGCACAAAAGAGCGCCTGAGCCCAATGGCCTTCTTTTCACTGCTCGTCCTACTAGTGTTCAATTTTTCGTTCGAGCTGGGCGGAGCAGCGCTGCACGAAATTGGGCCAGGCGTTTTGTGGTCGGCTTTCGTTTTTGCCTGTCTGTTGGGACTGAGCCGATCATTTGCCGACGAACGCGAGAACCACTCACTCGATGCCCTGCTGATGGCACCGGGTGACCGCGGCGCTATTTACTTGGGAAAAATGGCCGCTAACGGGCTGTTTCTAATCGCCGTAGAGCTGATATGTTTGCCTTTTTTTATGCTCTTTTTTAATCTCTCTCCCGGGTTCTTTCTACTGCCGTTGCTCGGGGTGTTTTTTCTCGGCTCGGCCTGCCTATCGGCGGCCGGAACGCTCTTTGCCGCCCTGTCTAGCACCATGCGACTGCGCGAATTGCTGCTGCCTCTACTGATGCTGCCCATGATCTTACCCGCGCTGATCTCCTGCGTGAAGGCCACGGGACTCGTGTTAAGTGAGCAGTTTGGCACCGCTCTGTATCCCCACTTGAAAATGCTTGGCGTCTACGCGATTGTTTTCATCGCGCTCTCGCTCATGCTCTTCGAATATGTGATTGAGGAATGAATCGAAACACGCTAGCAGAAAAAATGCTGCCCGCGCTTGTATTTTTTTCTATGCTGCTCGCACTAGCCGCCGCCTTTCTCTATGCCCCTATGGAAAAGGTCATGGGCGATACGCAGCGCATTTTTTACTTCCACGTGCCTGCGGGAATTACTTCTTTTGTCTGCTTTTTCCTCGTTTTTCTCGGCAGCGCGCAGTATCTGCGCACGCGCCAACCCCGCTGGGATCGCCTGGCGCGGTGTTCGGCTGAACTAGGCGTTCTATTCGGGCTGATTGTGCTCGTAACGGGACCGCTGTGGGCCAAGCCCATCTGGGGCGTCTACTGGCGATGGGAACCGCGACTGACCTCTATGCTGATTACGTTTGTAATTTACGTGGCCTACTTAATGGTGCGCACCCACGGAGCGGGTCAAGCTTCGCGCCTAGCTGCTGTGTTTGGCGTGGTGGCGTTTGTAAACGTTCCGCTGGTATACTACTCGGTCGATTTGTGGGCAGCCGAACAGCAGCTTCATCCCCAGCGCAACGTGGGACTACAGCCCGAGATGCGCTATGCGCTATGGGCGTGTTTTGCCGCCTATTTTCTGCTGCTCACCTTGCTGTTACTGCGCCGACTCGACATAGCAAGAGCCGAAGAAGCCGTTGAGAAGCTGCAGCAGCGAGTAGCTGCAAAAATGGATTATTAGAGGACAAACCATGGAAGATTTACAGTACTTATTCGCAGCCTACACCTTTATATGGGTCGTTCTATTCGCCTACGTAATACGACTGCAAAATCGCGCTCAATCGCTGAGAGAAGAGCTCGAACGCCTAGGCAAGGAACTGGGCGAAGACGCGCCACCGGCATCTCAATAGGGCATGCAGCGCCGGCGGAATGTCCGGTTGACACTCTCTTTGCGAGCGTGTTATATTCTCTCACGTGCCGTAGCCGAACAGACCACCAACCCGCACATTCTACCCAATGATTCGAATGGAAGTTAGCGGGGTCTACAACAGTAGCCCTCAGTCCTCCTATCCTCAGGTTGTTCTCAAAGAAGTAGATGGTCCCGGCTATTTGCCCATCATCATCGGTCGCTTTGAAGCCGCCGCAATTTCCATGGCACAGAACGACCAAAAGCCCGCGCGACCTATTAGCTACGACTTAGCGCGGCAAATACTTCTCGGCGTAGATTCGAAAATAATCAAGGTAGAGATTACCGACCTGCACGAGAGCACCTATTACGCCGAAGTGCATCTATCCGACGGCAACGGAAGTGAACACGTGCTAGACGCGCGTCCCAGCGACGCCATCGCTCTAGCACTGCGCTTTGACGCCCCTATTTATGCAGCGGCTCAAATCGTGGAAGAAGCAGGCTTTCAGAAAGTCACCGAGATGTCGCCAGAGAGTACATTGGTGGCCGAGGACAAAGAAGCCGAGAACACAGAAGAACTGAGCGAGGTGTCCACTCCAGTGGTGGAACCCTTAGACGAGCTAGACCTGTTAAAACGCCGTTTAGAGCAGGCCATTGCTGAAGAGGTTTACGAAGAGGCAGCTCGGCTGCGCGACGAAATCAACCGTCGAGAAAACCTCGAATAGCACCTGTTCCGCCTTAAAAAATGCAAGGTTTGCTATAAAATGGGCACTGCTTCCCTAGTCGAGATGGTCGTCGTAAAAGTAAGCCCGTACCTGCGGGAGGATCGCCCGTTGGTGTGGCTGGGTGAGAAGTGTGCGGATCAGCCCCGCTTGCTCCCCATCGCAATCGGCGAATTCGAAGCGGCTGCCATACAGATGCAGCTAGAACAGGACGAGCCCATCCGACCCATTTCATACGATCTGCTTACCTCTATGTTGGAACGGTTACAGGTAGAAGTGCGCCAAGTGGTCATCCATACCGTGCGCCGCTCCATCTATTACGCCAAGGTCGTCGTCGAGAAAGACCACAAGATACAGGATGTCGACTCCAGGCCCAGCGATGCTATCGCGCTGGCCCTGCGCACGGGGTCGTCTATTTTCGTCTCGCGCGAACTGCTAGACGAGGTCGGCTTGGAGCCGCTAGACCACGAGGACGACGTGGAAAATACGCTAGATCGCTTTTACGAACTCGAGCCTCAAATCGCCGGTGATCTGTCTGAAAAAGACGATGAAATAGCTGACGAGCATAGCGAAAGTGCGCACGAGGACATTCCGCAAAGTGCCGAGGAACCCGAGTCGGCAGAAGAGATGGACGAACTAGGTATTTTGCAGGCTCGACTGGAAAAGGCTGTTTTGTGTGAAGAATACGAGGAGGCGGCACGGCTGCGCGATGAAATCGAATCTTTGGTCAATAGGAGCGATCCCTAACATGTCTCTCAATGCTGGATCTGCCTCTTTCGACCCCCTTCTGCGGATAATGAAGCTGTTTTCCAGCGCCTTCGCCGTTGTTGTTGTGTTTAGCGCGCTGCTCGGCTGCAATGCCCAAAACGGGGGCTATGAAACGCCCTACGCAACGTTTCGCGCTCACCAGCAAGCCATTGAAGAAGGCGATCTCGATTTGCTGTGGAGCACCTATAGTTTGGCCTTCCGCGACCAACAGGTGCGAGCCACCTGGAGGCGCTATTGGCGCGAAATGCCGAGCGAAAAAACCCGAGCCCTTTTGCGCAGAGAGATAACCAAAGAAGAAGTTATAAACGACCAAATCGCCTATTTGCTATTTGATCCAACGACCTTGGAAAACGAACGTCAGTCGCCCTTCTTCTACTTTATTCGCGAAGAGGGCGGTTGGAAAATCACAACGCATCTCGACAGCACTTTCCACCAAGCGCTGGAAAAGGCTATCGAAACAGGCGACTACAAGCTGCCTGAAAACTTCTGATCATCTCCGCACAAACGTTAAAAGGAAACCGGACGCACAGTAGTAGTTAACGATGGCTGCCCGTGCCCTCCATCATCTGCTGCTATTGCCGCATCCTCCTCGAAAGATTGGGCTAAGGTGCTCTGTTGGACTCCTGTCTCTGGCCAGAGCACGGCCAACAGCGCAATAACAGCGGCAAGGCCCCACGCTGAACGCCAGTACATAGATCGCCTGCGAAATGCGCGGTGCAAATGACAGTCCAACCGCAGTTGAAACCCTGCCGGTGGACGGTCTCGACCCAATTCACACAGAGCGTGCTGTACCTGCCGCATTCTTTTTAACGTGTCTGAACAGCGCGGACAAAAGCGCAGATGGCCCTGTAATATTTCTCTGCTCGCACTGTCTAAAGCATCTTCTTCGTAATCGGAAAGCCATTCTTCAAAATCTTCGCAGTCCAAAGCGATAAGCTCCTCCTTGCTGACGACATGGGGCTTGTATCACTACTAAAACACCTACTACAAGTACCAAGTTCCCAATACATTTTCAAGGAATAGGCGCTGATACCGATAAAGAGAGTATGGAAAGTACGACCAAACAAAAAGTCCAGACGACGAAGCAAAAGAAGGGCGTGCAGCGGATCGCTGTTGCGGCAGTCCTTTTCGTGCAGCTGCTGACGGTTGGTTGCGGACTGCGCACGGTGCCCCCGATACGCTACCTCCCCCTCCTAGGCAAGGAAAAGGAAGTAAAGACGACTCAACTGCTCTCTAGGGCACTGATGGATCGGGATTTATCCGTGCGCGCCCATGCCGTTAAACTGCTGGACGTGCTCAGTCAGAGTAATGACGACAAGATGAAAAAGCAGGTAGCTCGGGTATTGGGCATTGCCTCCAGAGACAGCGACCCGGGCATTCGCCTTCAGGCCATTGAGAGTCTGGGCAAAATGGAAGCTAAATTTGGCAATAAATACCTGCACGCAGCGCTGAAAGATCCCAATCCGTTTGTTCGCGAACGCGTTATGCAGGTGCTAAACGAACGGCAGGCACAGCTGCCCGATTCGTCCTCGTAGCGCCCAGTAAGAGACGCTACTATCGCTTTGAGGGAAGTGCCTACCCCTCGTCCGGCTCTAATCCCATACTCTCAAGCATCGCCATGAGTCCGGTCCACTGCTTGTCGTTCATGGCTTCGACCAGCTTTATCAACCCCGGTACGTTGCGCTTTTTACCAACGGCATAGCTGCGCTCAAAAGCGTCCACCCACTGTGGATCGGACAAGCCAGCGGCAATACCAGGACGACCGAGAGCGGTTAGCACGCTCGGGTCAAAGGGGGCTTCAGCCTCCAAGAGCTGGCTGACGAGTGCGTCGGTCAAGGCGCGTTCCATCAGTGAGAAAAGCGCCCGGGCCGGAGCAGGCGAGTCGGCAGCGCGCGCTTCGTAGGCGGCCAGTAGAACGCGGGTTGTGTCCAGTTTCAATACTTCGGCCAGCTTTACACACACCTCGTCAGATGGAACTTTTTCGCCCTTTTCTATCTGTCCCACGTAGGTGGCCCAAACACCTTCGGGCTTCTGTGTGGTCTTCAATTGTTCGGCCAAAGCGCGCTGACTGATGCGAGCATCGAGGCGAGCATCTTTTATCATATCGGCAAATGACATTATACAAAATCCTGTAAAATAAAGACTTAGAAAGACTTAGTTGGTTATTTATAGGGCTTTAATTTCGCAAAGCATTCCTGTAATATATACACCAACAAGTGTGTGTGCAAGACCTCGGCACATTTTTCCTCATCTGTAAATAATTCTTGACAACACAAAGTAGCGTGTGTAAATTAGTGCAGAAATTAGGTACACTGTTACAAGCAAATAGTTCACACACTCCCTTGTGCGTGTGTAAAAAAGATTTGAGTGTGGCGGTCTACTGAGGTGAACAAATCCTTACCGTAAAGCTCGGATTCCCCTTTTCGGGCCACTGGGGTCTTCAAAATTACCTCCCCACACCGCCTCGTTTGAGGATCTCAATTTACGGTTTGTGATCACACAGTCTGACCGCTACACTCTTGATTTTATACCCAAGGCGACCCATCTTTCTCAGATGGATCGCCTTTTCTTTTTCCCGTTTTCACCTTCCGATCAGAACCGTATCCCATGCATGTTTGTATGATCGCCTTCAGCGATCTGCGTTTTGACTACCGAATCTTTCGAGAAGCAACAGCGCTGCACGGGGCCGGTCACAGCGTAACCATCATCGCCGCCGCTTTCAGCGCAACACCGCTCGAGGGATGGGATGCCTTCGAAACCCATCTCATACCTGTCGACCGAAGTCAGTCGCTCCGGCGACTCTATCCCATGTTCTGGCACAAGGCCAGTCGCTTACTCGGCCACATACAGGCCGACGTCTATCACGCACATGATCTGGACACCCTCTGGCCGGCTATGCGTGTGGCGCAGCGACGACGACGACCGCTCGTTTATGATTCACACGAGTTCTGGATAGAGCAGTCTTCGCTGGTCGACCGACCCATTATGCGCGGCCTGTGGAGCACCCTGGAAAAAAGGCTCATTACTCACGTAGATCACGTCATTACTGTCAGCCCTTCCATAGCGCGGTCGCTGGAATCCCGCTACCCGTCGCTGGACGAAGTAACCGTACTGCGCAATTTGCCTCTCTATAAACCTCGCGAAGAGAGCGACCTGATTCGACAGACGCTAGGACTGGACGTGGAACGCCCCATCGTGCTGTACCAAGGGGGCTTTTTAACGGCCAATGGTCTGCACGAGCAAATACGCGCAGCAGCCCATTTCGGCGATGCGGCTTTTGTGCTACTAGGTGACGGCCCCTGCGAAACCGAACTGAAAGACCTCGTGCGCACTTTAGGATTAGAAAATAGCGTGTATTTTATCAGCCGTGTGCCCTTTCACCAACTACACTCCTACACCTGCTCCGCTGATTTGGGCCTATGTCTGATCAAGGGCAGCGGGCAGAGCTTTTATTATTCACTGCCCAACAAACTGTTTGAGTATATGATGGGCGGCCTGCCCGTATTGGCCAGCGACTTTCCAGAAATGAAGCGGGTCGTGGAAGAAACCGGTGCGGGCACAGTCGCCAACCCGGGAGACGTAGAAGCTATCAGCCAAGCCGTGCGCGGGGTTTTAGCCGACCGCGAGGGCCGTCAAGCACGTGCGGCAGCAGCCCTGCGCGCAGCTCAACGATTCAACTGGGAACAGGAGTCCATTGGGCTTATACAGCTCTATGAGCGCCTGTCATGACGAACATAAACCCATCGTTCAGTATCTTAATGCCGACCTACGACGAGACCGAACGACTGCGTGCAGCGCTCACTAGCCTGAGTCAGCAGGACTACCCGACCGATCGCGTGGAGGTCGTTGTCATCGATGACGCATCACCCACGCCCGTTGACGAGAAAACGATGCAAAACGCGCTGGCCCCCTTTCGACTAACCCTCATTCGACACGAAACCAACCAAGGGCGCGCCAGAGCACGCAATACCGGCCTGCGGCAGGCTAAAAGCGACATCGTGATTTTCCTCGACAGCGATATGACCGTAGAGAGTGACTTTTTACGCGCCCATGCCGACGCTCACGCCGACGGGACAGAGACGGTTTTTATCGGCAATATCGTCTGGGGACACGATATTCCCTCCAGCGCACTTACCCGCTACGTGGAACGGCGCGGCGTACATAGAATAGACGGGGGAGACAGCGTGCACTTTAAGTGCTTTGTCACCGGCAACTCATCTGTTCCACGCCACCTATTGGAACGCGCGGGGCATTTTGACGAGGATTTTACCGTATACGGCGGAGAAGACTTGGAATTGGGCTATCGATTGTATCGGGCCGGGGCTCAGTTTGCATATGCCGAACGCGCTCTTTCCTATCACAACCATATACGCCCACTTGATCAGCTTTGCCGTCTCATGCATGCCTATGGCCAGGGCTCCATTCCCCTGCTCGTGCAAAAGCACCCTGAACTCACCCCTATTCTGCGCCTCGATTTTCTTCAGGCACCTGTCCTATCGCCCAAGCGCCTCTTGTTGCAAATGGCGTTACTACCCATTTGCTACGCGCCCTTCTATTGGTTTACCAGAGCATTATTGAACGGAGCAGTGCCCGACCTATTCTTTGATTATCTGCTTTGGTACAATCGCACGCGGGGCTATTTAGATTCTATAAAAAAATCATAAATTTATTTATATAAATGAATTTACATATATTTTATACAGTAGTTTTTATAGCGCTTTTCGGCTTGACGTCAACCGCACCTGCGCAGGGAACCGACCAGTGGCACACCCTGTTTGGCAAAGACAAACGGGCGACGAATCGAGCGATGAAGTCCATTTCCGATGCTCTTGGGGTACGATGCACCTACTGTCACGTGAGAGTAGGCAAGAAGATGGACTACAGAGCCGAAACGCCGCAAAAAATCGTGACGCGCGACATGAAGCGTGCCTTGGTCGATCGTCTCGCTAGTAGGGGCGATACGGTAGTTACCTATTCGAGCCAAAAACACCCGATACAGGTCCGTGCTATTTACGAAATGGGGGAAGAGCACGCTGAAATACGCCTTTTCAAATCAGAAGACGGCGGCCCTGAAGTGCATGCCCAGATCCGCGTGCTTGCTGGAACAGAAGTGAGTTGTGCCACGTGTCATGCCGGTGCCGTTCATATCTTTAAGTCCGAACAGAGTCCATAGCGCATGATCGATGACAGGTATCCCGCCCCTCGGCGCCTGCTTAAGGTCACATTACTAGCGCTATTTGTCACCCAATTTCTCGTCTGGCCGCTGACTGGCACCCTCGACCCTCATTTAGGCATTGCAGCGACCGAGTTCGTGTTGCTGTGGTTCATCGTCCTGTATATAAAGCGCAACGGACTGGTAGCAGAAGATATTCTCCTGCTCAACGCCGTGCCCATATCCACTCTACTCATTACCGTTCCCACCGCCCTGGCCGGCGGGATACTCGTTGCCGAATTCGACCTCCAGGTCAATGCATTGCTGCGTCTGTACGATTGGTCAGCACCCGCAGAGTTACAGCGCAACATAATTAATATACAGTTAGTTAGAGGATTTTTGGATGTGCCTAAGATTGCTGCCACCGTCGCGCTGTTACCCGGTGTATGCGAAGAGCTGTTTTTCCGCGGCTTTGTCTTTACCGGTCTGTACGTGCACTTGGGGCCGAAAAGAGCACTCTGGGTATCCGCTTTTCTGTTTGCCGCTGCCCACTTCAATCCTTGGCAGTTTCCTGCACTTTGGGTCACCGGCTTACTGTTTGCGGCGTTGACCCACTGGAGCCATAGCATTTACCCAGCCATGCTAGCCCACTGCACCAACAACGCCCTATCGGTGGTCGGCATCAACGTGCGCACCTATTACGGCACGGATGTCTTGGCCCAAAACACGCCCATGCCGATCGCTGTATTATCCATTGCAGCGATCGTTTTTTGCGCAGGGCTACTGGCCATATCGCGCGGAACGCGCATCGTGCCGTTGCCCACTCGCTGAGCACGATTCACTTGCCCTACAAGACAGTCCTTCTATACAAAAAGCTCCGCCTAGCCCAATTGGCTAAACGGAGCTCTATCCCGCTGTGGTGAAAGTGTATTGACGCGCTAGGCCAGCGCGCGCTCCACCGTTTCGCCGATCTCGGCTGGACTCTCACAAACGTGGATTCCAGCATCCTTCATGGCAGCCATTTTGTCTTCGGCCGTTCCCTTGCCACCGGCAATAATAGCGCCGGCATGGCCCATGCGACGTCCCGGCGGCGCGGTACGACCAGCAATAAAACCGACCACAGGCTTTTCATAGTGCTGTTTGATGTATTCGGCGGCTTCTTCCTCGGCCGTGCCGCCAATCTCACCGATCATCACGACGGCGTCCGTGTCAGCGTCATCCTTGAATAGAGCCAGCGCATCGACAAAGCGCGTGCCGATAACCGGGTCACCGCCGATACCTATGGCCGTAGACTGGCCCAAACCGCGTTCTGTCAGCTGACCCACAGCTTCGTACGTCAGCGTGCCGCTGCGCGAGATAATGCCGATGCGCCCAGGCTGGTGGATAAAACCCGGCATGATGCCAATTTTGCACTTGCCCGGGCTGATAATGCCGGGGCAGTTGGGCCCGATTAACCGCGTTGAACGCGCCTGCACATAGTGATAGGCTTTGACCATATCATCCACGGGAATGCCCTCGGTGATACAAACGACCAAAGGCAGGCCAGCATCGGCTGCTTCCATAATGGCATCACCGGCAAAAGGCGGCGGCACAAAAATTACAGAAGCATTAGCGCCTGTTTGCTCTACAGCATCAGCCACCGTGTTGAAAACGGGCACGCCTTCAAACTCTTGCCCCCCCTTGCCCGGGGTCACGCCCCCCACAACTTGGGTGCCGTACTCGAGCATCTGCTTGGCGTGGAAGGATCCTTCCCCGCCCGTAATGCCCTGAACGATAACTTTGGTATTTTCGTCGACTAAAACGCTCATTATAACCCCGTTTACTGTATGGCTGCTACGGCCTTTTCAGCCGCATCCTTAAGGCCGTTTCCGACGGCAAAGTCCATATCCGATTCTTCCAACATTTTGGCCGCAACATCGGCGTTGGTGCCGGCCAGACGCACGACGATAGGCACGTTGACCTCGATATTTTTGCGCGCCTGAATGACGCCTTCAGCTACGCGGTCACAGCGCACGATACCACCGAAAATATTGATGAGGATGGCTTTCACATTTGGGTCGGAGAGCAAAATCTTAAAGCCGTTCTCAACGGTTTGGGCACTGGCGCCGCCCCCTACATCGAGGAAGTTAGCGGGTTCGCCGCCGGCCAGTTTGATAATATCCATCGTGCCCATGGCCAGTCCTGCCCCGTTGACCATGCAGCCGATATTACCGTCTAACTTGATGTAGTTCAGGTTGAACTTGGACGCCTCGACTTCGAGATCGTCCTCTTCGTCGAGGTCGCGCATCTCCGCAAAATCCTTGTGGCGAAAGAGCGCATTGTCGTCAAAGTTGATTTTGGCATCGAGAGCCAGAACTTGACCATCAGCTGTAGTGACCAGCGGGTTTATTTCTGCGATAGAACAGTCGGCTCCGACAAAAGCCTGATACAGCTTGAGAATGAGACCGGCCGCTGCTCGTACCTGCGCCCCTTCAAAGCCCAGACCAAAGGCCAAGCGCGTAGCCTGAAAAGGCTGTAGACCAACGCTGGGATCGACCGTTTCGCGCAGAATCTTTTCCGGGTTGGTCGCCGCAACCTCTTCTATCTCTACGCCCCCTTCGCTGCTAGCCATGACCACGAGCTTACTCTGGGCGCGGTCCAACGTGATGCCGAGGTAAAATTCCTGCTCGATATCCGAGGCTTTCTCCACCAGCACCTGCTTGACCTTCTGGCCTTCGGGACCGGTTTGATGAGTGACCAGCTGCATGCCAAGAATCGCTTCGGCCGCCCCGCGCGCTTCAGCCGCACTAGAGGCGACTTTTACGCCGCCGCCCTTGCCACGTCCACCCGCGTGAATTTGTGCTTTGACGACCACCTTACCCCCCAGTTCTTCAGCGATTTGCTCGGCTTCATCTGGGGTATGGGCCACGCGACCATCCGGAACGGCCACGCCGTATTTTCGCAGTATCTCTTTGCCCTGAAACTCGTGGATTTTCATCTCGTGTCACCTTTGTTTGTCTGGAGCACCAAAGAGTACGCATAGAATAAGAGACTGGCAAGGACGACGATGCTATTCCAGTAACCGATATACCAGCCATGATTTTAGCAAAAAATATTTGACCCCATTTTTTTTGTGATTATTATCTTCAAGACGTTAAATCATCATATAGGCTACCGTCTATTTTAGACCGACGTGGAAGCCGAGGATCAACTTGAATATGCCTGTTAATCTTCTCTCCTCACCCATTGGCAGAAAATTGGGAATGGCCGTCACCGGACTCGTCTGGTACGGATTTCTTCTGGGCCATCTGTTGGGAAACCTGCTCCTGCTGAAAGGAGATGGCGGCCAAGCTTTTGACGCCTACTCCGAGTTTCTCATCAATCATCCTTTGATCATTCCCGCCGAACTATTTTTGTTGGCGACCTTTCTGCTGCATATCTATCTGGCCATCCGCGTTACAGCGGAAAACCGCCAAGCGCGACCCGTTGCGTATCAGGTCACGCGCTCATCTGGAGGACGTAGCTTAGCCTCGTCGTCAATGATATTCACCGGTGCCTTTACATTGGTGTTCATCGTTTTTCACCTTATCACGTTTAAATACGGCGAACGCGTAGGTGGATCGCTCTACAAGCTCGTTGAGCAGACCTTTCAGCAAACGGGTTACATGGTTTGGTATGTCGTTGCCATGCTGGTGTTAGGATTTCACCTCTGGCACGCGTTCCAGAGCGCTTTTCAAACGCTGAGTCTACGCTCGAACGCCATCCGCAACATTGGGTTGGCACTCTGTGTATCCATCGCCGCTGGTTTTGCTTTTCTGCCCATTTACGTGGGCCTCATCCAACAAGGGTAGAGATGGCACTCGACGCACATGTCCCGAGCGGCCCCTTGGCCGAAAAATGGGACAACCACCGATTTGACCTCAAGCTGGTCAACCCCGCAAACAAGCGCAAGCACACCGTAATCGTCGTTGGCACCGGTTTGGCCGGCGCGTCCTCAGCCGCTACGTTGGCCGAGCTAGGCTACAACGTGCTTTCTTTTTGTCTGCACGACTCGCCGCGCCGCGCCCACAGCATTGCCGCACAGGGCGGCATCAATGCAGCCAAGAATTATCAGAACGACGGCGACAGCGTTTATCGGCTTTTTTACGACACCATCAAAGGCGGAGACTACCGAGCGCGCGAAGCCAACGTCTATCGGTTAGCGCAAATCAGCACACAGATTATCGATCAGTGCGCAGCCCAGGGTGTCCCTTTTGCCCGTGAGTACGGCGGCGCGCTGGCCAACCGCTCCTTCGGTGGGGCGCAGGTCTCCCGCACGTTCTATGCACGCGGACAGACCGGACAGCAGCTCCTGCTGGGCGCCTATAGCTCGCTGATGCGCCAAGTCCATACCGGCAAAGTCAAATTGTTTACACGCCGCGAAATGCTCGAGTTGGTGCTCATAGACGGCAAAGCGCGCGGCATTATCGTGCGCAACTTGAACAGCGGCCAGATGGAGCGCTATGTCGCCGACGCCGTTATATTAGCTACGGGCGGCTACGGCAACGTTTTCTACCTGTCGACCAACGCCAAAGGCAGCAACGTCACGGCAACATGGCGCGCTCATAGAAAAGGCGCCTTCTTCGCCAATCCCTGCTACACACAGATCCATCCGACGTGCATTCCCGTCTCAGGCAGCTACCAGTCCAAGCTAACATTGATGAGCGAGTCGCTGCGCAACGACGGGCGCGTGTGGGTGCCCCAACAAGCCGGTGACAAGCGCTCCCCCGACCAGATACCCGAAGGAGAGCGCGACTACTATCTAGAGCGCCGCTATCCGAGCTTCGGTAATCTAGTCCCGCGCGACGTAGCTTCGCGCGCCTCCAAAGCTGTATGCGACGAAGGGCGCGGTGTCGGCAGCACCGGTCGCGCGGTGTACTTGGATTTCGCCGATGCAATTAAGCGCGATGGCGAGCAGACGATACGACAGAAGTACGGCAATCTCTTTGATATGTACCATGAGATCACCGCCGAAGATCCCTATAAAACGCCCATGCGCATCTACCCCGCCGTTCACTACACCATGGGTGGTCTGTGGGTAGATTACAACTTGATGAGCAATCTGCCCGGCCTGTTTGTCTTGGGCGAAGCTAATTTCTCCGACCACGGTGCCAACCGACTCGGAGCCAGCGCACTCATGCAGGGCTTAGCCGATGGATACTTCGTCATTCCCTATACGCTGGGTGGCTACATCGCTTCTGAGCACATTGATCAAGTAACGATCGATCACCCCGCCTTTGACGAAGCCGAGAAGGAAGCCAACGAGCGGATAGAGAAGTTGCTCTCTATAAAGGGTGGACGCACCGTCGATGATTTTCACCGCGAATTGGGCCTAGTTGTCTGGGACTATTGCGGAATGTCGCGCAGCGAGAAAGGCCTGAACGAAGCGAGGGAGAAAGTACGCTCTATACGAGAAGAATTTTGGCAGAACGTCACCGTCTCTGGTACACAGGGCGAGTTTAACAAAGTCTTGGAGCGAGCTGGTCGCGTGGCGGACTTCATGGAATTTGCCGAGCTGATGATGTGCGACGCACTGGCCCGCGATGAGTCGTGTGGCGGACACTTCCGCGAAGAACACCAAACGGAAGAGGGCGAAGCAAAACGCGACGACGAGAACTTCGCCTTTGTATCCGCTTGGGAATTTGCCGGGGTGGGACAAGACCCCGTGTTACACAAAGAAGAACTCACATTTGAGAATGTGCACCTCACGCAAAGGAGTTACAAGTGAGCGGAGAAAGCAGCCGCGCTGAGGGCATGACGTTTACGCTGAAGGTTTGGCGTCAGAAGGGAGCCAGCGACCGGGGCGAGATGGTTTCGTATCCAGCCGAGAACATCAGTCCGGAAATGTCCTTTCTGGAAATGCTCGACGTGGTCAACGATCAGTTAGAGCTCAAGGGCATCGAGCCGATAGCCTTTGATAGCGACTGCCGTGAAGGGATCTGCGGCATGTGCAGTTTAGTGATAAACGGTCAGCCCCATGGGCCGGGTCGAGGGACGACAACCTGCCAGCTCTACATGCGGAGTTTTACGAGCGGGACCACAATCACGATAGAACCGTGGCGAGCGAAAGCATTCCCCGTAGTGCGCGACCTCTGCGTCGATCGGTCTGCGTTTGATCGAATCATACAGGCTGGGGGCTATATATCGGTGAATACCGGATCGGCACCCGATGCCAACGCAATGCCCATTGCACAAGACTTGGCCGAAGAGGCAATGGACGCGGCTGCCTGCATAGGGTGTGGAGCGTGTGTCGCTTCCTGTAAAAATGCATCCGCTATGCTGTTTGTCAGCGCCAAGGTAAAGCACCTCAACGTTCTGCCCCAAGGCCAGCCTGAGCGGCAGCGGCGGACGGTTGCCATGGTCGAAGCAATGCAGGCGGAAGGGTTTGGCAACTGTACAAACGAATACGAATGCGAGGCGGTCTGTCCAAAGGAAATTTCAGCCGGACATATCGCCTTCCTCAACAGAGATTTCTTGCGAGCCAAAATCGGCGGCAGATAAACGTTTCTGCAGAGAGTACAATAAAAGAGCGCTCCGTCGTAAAGACGGAGCGCTCTTTTATTTATGCTGTTGGTTTGACTTATGCAGCTACGATATTAACGCGCTTGCGGCTTTTGCCAAACTCCTCAAACTGCACCTTGCCATCCGCCGTTGCAAAGAGCGTATCGTCGCCACCTTTTTTCACGTTTACACCAGGATGGATGCGCGTGCCGCGCTGGCGCACAATAATGGTGCCTGCCGTAACCTGCTCGCCACCGTAGCGCTTGACGCCGAGGCGTTTGGACTGGCTATCGCGGCCGTTTTTGGAACTACCTACGCCTTTCTTATGAGCCATGGCGCTTTCCTTTCAGCTAATCTCTTAGTTGGGGAGGACGATGTCCTCAATCTGAATTTCGGTATAGTCTTGGCGGTGTCCATTGCGATTGCGGTAGGTCTTGCGACGCTTCATCTTAAAGACGACGACCTTTTTACCGCGACCGTGACCCACCACCGTAGCCGAAACGCTGGCTCCCTCGACTGTAGGGCTTCCAACCTTGGTGTCGCCTTCATTAGAGATCAACAACACCTCGGTAAACTCCTGCGAGTTGCCCTCTTCGGCCTGAAGCTTGGGAACGCGCACGCGCTGACCTTTTTCGACCCGAACTTGCTCACCTGCTATTTTGACGACTGCGTACATCGCACTTCTCCAAAGAAGATCATCCGTTTCAAATCACCAGCATTCTGGGAAACGTATAAAATACGTACTACTGGCTAATCTGTCAAACATTGGATCCTACAGGCTGAATTCCGACGTAACGTCCAAACTGCGTTTGAGCGAAAAGAAGCGGTAGTCCTGAGGGGAGAGCGATGTGTCACTCTCCACCTGCAAACGCGCTTTGGTAGATTTGCGCAGAGACTTCAGCCGTTCCTCGCGATTTTCTAGGATATACGTGGCGACATCGGGATGGACCTTAAGCACGTAGCGGCGCTCGCGCGTGGCGGCAAACGAACGCTGCAGCCAGCGCTCAATTTTCGTCATCGTCGTATCAGGGCCCATAACTCGTCCCGTTCCCGAACACACCGGACAAGGTTCGCTATGGTCGTGTAACAGGTTGGGGCGGACGCGCTGACGCGTCATTTCGAGCAAACCAAACTCGCTAATCCTAGAGCTAATTGATACCTTGGCGCGATCCTTTTTAACTTCTTCGATAAGGCGATCGACTATCTTTTTACGATTGCGCTCTTCGTTCATATCAATGAAATCAATAACTACGATACCACCGATATCGCGCAGCCGCAGCTGTCGCGCCACTTCGCTAGCCGCCTCTAAATTCGTGTTTAGATTGTTTTCTTCTTGGTCATCCGACCCCACATAGCGAGCAGAGTTCACGTCGATAAAAGTACCTGCCTCTGCAAAATCGATTACCAGCGCTCCACCGCGGCGCATCCAGACGGTTCGGTGATTAAGTTTTTCTATTTCCTCTTCAATTTTATAGGCATCAAAGACCGGGCGACGGTCTCTGTGGTAAGCAATGCGTTTGACCAAATCGGGCGAAACCTGCCGTAAATACGAGAGTATTTCTTCATATAGCTTCTGGTCGTCAACGACGACTTGCTCAACATTCTCCGTAAATAAGTCGCGAATCACGCTCGAGGTCATCCCCATCTCTTTATGTATAAGCGATGGGGCGGGCAGCTTTTTACCGTTTTTAAGTAAGCGCTGGTGGTTTTTAACCAACTGCTTTAAATCGCGCTTGAGGTCTTTTTCTTTTTTGTCTCTGCTTTCGGTTCGGACGATAACAGAATAGCCTTCAGGCCGAATTCGCTCAATAATTTCCCGCAGTCTCCTGCGCTCGTTCCAACTAGATATTTTACGCGAAACACCCACCCAGCTCCCCCCAGGCACCAATACAACAAAGCGTCCAGGCATAGAAAGCTGAGTAGTTATTCTTGCCCCCTTTGTGCTAATGGGTTCTTTTGAAATTTGGACGATCGCCTCGTCCCCCTTTTTGATCAGCTTTTGTATTGGGGGTTGGCTGTGGAAACGCCGACGGCCGCCGCGCGAATTATCGGCGCTATCATCGTCGGTGGCCTCCATCATGTCCCTTGCCTGTAAGAAGGCCGTTCGTTCATGACCAATATCGACAAAAGCAGCTTGTAGACCCGGTAAAACAGCGGTCACAGTGCCCTTGTAGATATCGCCGACCATACGCTGGTTTTCGGGTCTTTCGACCCATAGCTCAGCCAGGCGGCCGTCTTCTACAATAGCAATGCGCGACTCGTTTGAGGCGGCATTTATATATATTTCGGTTCGCATATAGCTTTCCCTGTTAAATTAGCGGAGCGCTAGCAGAGAAAACCTATAGGTACGGGTAAGAAAAGCAGTCCCGAATTGGGGGACTTGTAACAAAATGAGTGCTAACTCTTCGGGGAGAACGCAACAGCTGTTCTTTTATACTACTTATACGATGGGCCGAATCGATAATGTCGACAAATATACCTGACGGAGGTCATACGCTCTCTCTCATCTCGAAAGCCAGGCTGGTGTCGGCCATAGATATTGGGGGTCAGCGGCTTTTAGGCAAACAACACCTGAATATCCGGACCGCACCCAAAATCTATATAAAGTCATTATAAACAATAACTTGCGCTCTATGCACAAGGTGTTCAAACCCGAAAAGAGACCCGCAATGCCTTTCTCACAGCAAGCCTATTGGTCTCTACTCCTAAATTTCAGTAGGTAATTCTTCTCCGTATACTTCCAAATAAAACTACGATAAACTACATTTTTATAATACAAATCGACAGTGCCCTAAGCAAGTGTCAATCTTTTTTTACTAGTGCCTCCATATACTCCTTCGCATTGCTTAAAACCTCTAGGGCTTTCTCGAGCTGGGGATCTCCGCGAAGTTCAAGACGCTGCTGCGCCTTTTTGCCCCGGTACCGCAAAACAAGTTCCTTTTCCAATCCCCACCTTATTTCCCCCTCCAGTGCATCGGTAAACCCCTTATTACGCTCCTTCTCAAAAGATCCTTCTAACTTATCCAGAGAAAGCGAGACCTCCAACCAACCCAATTCATCGATAATCTCTCTGAGGGACTTGAATTGGTCACTGCCAAAATCATAGTGGTCTTCTTTATTTGCCTGCTGTACGAATTCTCGAAAGGAATTTACCATTTCATCGTCTGGCTCCAAGCGTTCCTGGAGGATTGAATCAGATGCCGTATAATCGACAATAAAATCGAAGAATAGCCGCCTTCTCTCCAAATTCTGCACGTAGTGAGAGGAGGATCGTGTCGGTGCTTGGATGTCTGGATTTATTCCACCGCCGCCGAAAACCTTTCGTCCCTGCTGGGTAAAATATTGGTTTTTTCCTCCTGAGAGCGAGTCTGCTTCCTGAGTATTAATCGGTGACTCCATACCAATTAAGTCGACAAAACGGCTCCTCAACAAGGTATGAGCCGTCTTCTCGTCTATATCAAAACGGGCTTGAAGCGCAGAAAGAGCTGTCTCCTCGTCCACGGCTTCGAGTATAACATCCATTACGAGAGCCGCTGGCAATTCTCTATCGGCAATCTTGATGCGGTTCGCCTGATCAGCCCCACCTGAATATTCTCGATGTATGCTGCGCCCGCTTGGGGTGTAATAGAGCGCCGTGGTTAGCTTTAGCGCACTCTCTGCCGCTTCCTGGAGGTCAAATATGGTTTGAACAGATCCCTTTCCAAACGAGGTAGTACCAATTAGTACTCCTCTATCGTTGTCTTGGATAGCGCCCGCAACGATTTCCGAAGCACTCGCACTACCCTCATCTATCAAAACAACCAACGGTAAATCTCCTAAAACAGGACGACGCTGAGAGTGCTTTGTTTCCTCGCGACGACCTTCTCGTTCCCGAATTGATACGATGGGTGCGCCTTTGGGCAAAAACAAGTCTGCTACCTGAGTTGCCTGAGTGAGTAATCCACCGGGATTGCCGCGCAGATCGAGAACAATGCCTTTCACATCCCGGGTTAAAAGCTCTTTTATCGCGCCCTCTACTTCTTCTGAAGTGCTCTCAGAAAAGCGCGTTTGGCGCATGCTTATATATCCGATGTTACCTGTTAACTCCTCAACGAGCGAAACGCTTTTTATTGCTATAATCTCTCGCTCAATAGAAATTACCCGCCTTGCCCCTCCCGGCTTAGGTGCAATGGTAACCCGAACTTGAGTGCCCGGATCACCCCTTAGAGCATCAACGATCTCATCAAGAGATAGATCCCTCGTATCTTGGTCCTCAATAGCCACAATGAGGTCTCCTGTTCGAAGTCCCGCTCGGGAAGCCGGTGTGTCTTCGATGGGAGAAATTACAATGGGATAGTGATCTTTAATGGCTACAGTTATGCCTAAACCCGCAAACTTCCCTGTCGTGTCCTGTCGAAGCTGGCGCAATCCTTCTTCGTCGTAAAATTGACTATACGCATCGAGCTTATCGAGCATACCCTCGATGGCGGCCTGCATTATCTCTTTGTTATCCAGATTGGCATAGTAGCTATCGATAATACGAGCATAAACCGCTCCAAAACGCTCCCATCCCTCGTTTACTTCTCTATAGGGATCTGTCGGTGTCCCGTGGACAGTCCATGGGAGACAAATCAGCCCAACTATACCTGCAAAACGCACCTTCATGAGAAATCCCTTACTCACAGCCAATTCCAGCGCCCCTGCAGCGTCTGAATGATGTTGTGGGCAATTTCTTCAGGCCCTGGATGGGCATCAATCAGAGCAACCTTAGGATCGGCTGCAAATAAATTTTCATACCCCCTAGCCACCCGTTCCTGAAGAAGTTGACCGGCCTCTTCTAAACGGTCGGCTTTTTCGGCGCGCGTTCTCCTGCGGCGCAGTGCTTCCTCGATCGAAATACGTAGATAAATGGTCAGGTCCGGCACACAGGAACCAATGGCTATCTCATTCACCTTGTCTACCAAAGAGCGGTCTAAACCCCTCCCATAGGATTGGTACGCCACACTAGACGCCGTGAATCGATCGCAAATAACAACGCTACCAGCTTTTACTGCCGGCTTAATTAATTCCTCTACGTGCTGAGCTCGACTAGCCGCATAGAGGAACAATTCTGTGCGATGAGCGGTTTCTTTTAATTTAGGATCCAAAACCAGTTCGCGTATGCGTTCGGCAATCGGCGTGCCCCCTGGCTCCCGAGTACGAACAACCGAATGACCACGATCGATCAATGCTCGTTCCAAGCGCTCGCACTGGGTCGTGGTACCACTACCATCGACACCTTCAAAGACTAGGAATAATCCTCGTTCGGACATCTATGTGATGGATTTAACTGACAACGCGTAGAAGCTAGGAAGAGGCCTGCTGGGCGGAACCGGCGGGGTTAGAAGCTGCATTTAGCTTGTTGCGAATATAAGTGAGACGCTCCACCACCGTGTAGTTGGTAGTTACCGCTAAGAGGGCCAAGACAAAGACCAAGCCGTTATGTCCAATGAGACAACCCAAGCCCAAGGACATCAAGCGCTCAGGGCGCTGCATAAAACCAACCTTGCAATCTTCTCCCAGACCCTCTGCACGGGCGCGCACGTAGCTAACCATAAGAGATCCGGTGATCGCAAAAAAGAGGATTCCGGTGGCTATCCATTCATCTTTCCCAATGAGGTAAGCACCGATACCAAAGTAGATGAAGATCTCCGAATAGCGGTCTGTTGTGGAATCAAGCAAAGCCCCAAATTTTGTTTCTCTCCGACCCTCTCTTGCGACCTGTCCGTCGAGTATATCGCATAGACCCGCCACCATCATAACAATGGCACCCCAACGAAGCTCACCTTTAGCAAACACAACCGTGGCGCCCATGTTCATGACCAATCCGAATAACGTCAACCAATCCGGGCGAAAACCCAAACGGATAAACAGATGGGCCAGCGGTCGCAGGACAGCTAATGTAAGGGGTTTCAAATATTTATCGAGCACTACAATTATCTTTCGGAAGGACTAAAAAATTACCCCTAAAATATACGGCAATAACTGTTCGTATTGCAAGAAAATTTCCCTTTAAACTTTCCACAGCAGTTTTTATCAACTTATCAACATAAGAAATCTTTCGACTCTTTCCTCGAGGCTCTATACTTCTCTACTAGGTTAATTTTTAACAGGTAATAAAAGCCACAATAAGCCCATTTTAATCCACATATTAGTTGTGGATAAACCAAACGTTATTGTGGATAACTATAACGGGATAATCCCTAACCTCATTGACTCTTTACCCCACTCTATAACCCGCTCCTCGGATCCCGCCGGCAGAATTTCCCCCCTCCTATCCAACGTGCAAACCAATGAACTCCCCTTGTGAACATGGCCTTCAACCCACTTCTGAATTATCAGTGGGTTTGCCACTGAACGAGCCGTTACCAGGTCCACTTCTAAAGGATCTGACCAGTCTTCAACTCTGGCGTTAATGACCGTAATTTTTTGCAAATCTAATGTTCGGACTACATGTTTAAGAAAATTTGTTCTCTTGCGGCGACTTTCGACTAAATAAAAATCAGCTTCTGGAAAACAAATTTTCAAGGGTATTGCTGGAATACCCGAACCAGATCCTACATCCAATATGTTTTTATGGGGAATTTTACAAATAGAAGGAGCCATGGATAAAGCTCTCCAAACATGGCGGCTACCAAGTATATCCCGTTCAATGGGGGACACTAAATTAAGCTTGAAAGACCAGGTATACAGTAGTTGCGCATAACCTTTCATAAGCTCCCAGTGCTCTTCTGAAAAGTTTAGACTATACACTGTAGAGCAATGTGCTCTTAGGTTTTCCAGATCTCTTAAGAGAATAATTGGAAGGTCTTTACTCATGGTTTTTGGTAGGTGTTTCACGTGAAACAAGGTTATGAGTGATTTCAGGGAGGAGCGTTTGTTTCACGTGAAACGCTTTATTTACCGATACAGAAATCGGAGAAAATGGAGTCTAGTAAATCCTCTCCGACATCCTCTCCTAAGAGTGCACCTAAGTGGCGATGGGCTTCTTGTAGTTCTACTGCAATACATTCATCCGGTTCGCCAGCTTGCAATAATTTGAGTGCGTTACGGGCATTAATTATCATAGAATTCAGGCATTCAACGTGCCGCTGTCGGGTAAGGACTACGCCCTCAGATGAAGCGCTGTGAGGTAATATTGAGAGGGCTGTGTCTATTAGATCTGCCCGACCAAATCCCGTAAGTGCAGATATTTCAACAACCACTGGAATGTTGCAAAAGACAGACTTTTCAGGATGTTTGCACTGATCAATTTTGTTCAATACAACAATTGTCTTTTCGGGATCAAGTTTCCGGAGAAAATTTATTTCGCTGTCATAATTCAACTGTGTTGCATCAATCACAAAGAGAGTCAAATCAGCTTCTTCAGCCATTTTTCGAGCCCGCTTGATCCCTTCAAATTCGATCGGATCAGTGCTTTCTCGAATGCCAGCTGTATCAATTAGACGGATGCTATGCCCCCCCCAGACGGTTCTGCCTTCAACTAAATCACGAGTCGTTCCGGGAATATCCGTTACGATAGCCCGTTCTTCTCCCAGTAAATTGTTTAAAAGCGTAGACTTACCTACGTTGGGCTGCCCAACAAGAGCAACCATATAGCCTTGCATTCTCCGCCGACCCACTTCAAATGTATCTACCAATTGCTGAGCTTGCTTTAGCGTATCGTCTAATTGCTGAGCTATTTGTTGCCTAGAAATGGGATCAATATCTTCATCAGAAAAATCAAGCCCAACCTCAATATAGGCCAGGACTTTGACGAGGGATTCTTTAAGTTGAAGTATTTCTTGAGAAAGGCGTCCACCAGCTAAATTATAAGCTTCTGTCACCCCCTTTTCGCTCGATGCTTGTATTAGATCTACCACTGCTTCTGCTTGTATTAGATCTAACCTACCGTTCATGTAGGCGCGTCGAGTAAACTCTCCCGGAGCAGCGCTGCGAGCACCTAGCCTAATGGCTTCATTAACAACCATTTCCAAAATTAGCCTGCTCCCGTGGCAGCTGATTTCTACGGTATCTTCACCGGTATAAGAATTGGGAGCGACAAAAACACAGGCTAAACCAGTGTCGATGGCCTGCTCTTTTACAAGAATATTACCATATTCTGCAAAGCGAATTCTCGTACCGAGCGGATGCTTAGACAGAAAAATACACTGAGCTATGGAAATAGAATTGGGGCCACTAAGCCTCACAACTCCGATACCCCCTTCTCCTGGGGGCGTCGAAACAGCTACTATGGTCTCATCCATATTCTTAGAGGGAAGTTTGAAACGGGAACTTCGAATCTTTGAAGTTTAGCTACCAGCTAGCTAACTTAACCTAGCCCAAAGGGATTTGAACCAGCGATTGAGCCCTTTTTGAAATGATTTACTAAGAGCTGTTGTCCAATGGTGAGGATATTAAAGAGGGTCCAATAAAGCACCAAACCCGATGACATACTCCAGAAAATGAATATCATAAACACAGGCATAAAGTAAACTAGAAAGGCCTGCTTGGGATCTTTCATCGTCATTTTTTGTTGAATAAGCATAGAAAGAGCCATGAGCAATGGCAATATGTGTAGACCAAATCCCCCTACAATAACCTCATCAGGAGTTGATAGATCATCTATCCACAGCATGAAGGGAGCCTGCCGAAGCTCAATTGTCTTGCCGAATATATTGTAAAGGGATATAAAAATGGGCATTTGTAGAAACATGGGCAGACACCCACTCAAGGGATTAACCCCTTCTTCCTTGTATAATTTCATTGTTTCTTGGCTTAGCCGCTGGGCATCATTCTTATATTTTTCTCGTAAAGCGGCTATTTTAGGCTGAATCTCCTGCATCTTTCCAGCCGATTCATAGGTTTTGTGTGTTAGGGGGTATACTATGATCTTTATGACAACAGCAAAAAGCACGATTATCCACCCGTAGTTGGGTATGTAATTGTGTGCCATTTTAAAGACTATCAGCAAAAATTTGCTGACGCTGCGTATTATAGGCCATCCAAAGTCTATGGCTTGCTCTAAACCAACATTGTAACGAATAAGGTTATCGTAGTTTAGAGGCCCCAGATACACCGTATTCTTCCAGCTTCCTGAAGAGGAGAGTTGGCGTCCGATTTCAAAGCTATAATTTGGTGTTATATCCCGTCCCGTTCGATTCCCAAGCAGACGAGCGCTGTATCGTTCTTGTTGATCGGTAGGAACAATGGCCGTTAAGAAATATTTATTTCTGGCCCCGATCCAGTGCAGATCGCCTTGATCTGACCAAGTTTCACTCTCGTTGTCATCTATCTTTATTTCAATGCGTTCGTCGTTAAAGGAGGCAATGGACCCCATCTCAGGCAGGTCTATGTCCTGATTTTTTTCTGTAAAGGGCACGCCACCTTGCCAGCTAATGAATGCATCAACATCTTCTGAAAAACCTTGATAACGCACTTCCATGTCGAATCCATAGCGATCAGCGTAGAATGTAAAGACCTTCTCTATAACTCGCCCCTGTGCTAGTTCGGCACGAAGAATGAGGTTTTGGGTCCCTTGTTCTAAAATAATTTTTTCTCTACTGGGCTTAAATTCGGCCTCTGATAAATCTTCAACCTCGTCAATTTGTTCTAAAATCAACGAGAGTCCCCTACCTCGTGCTGCTATAATTTCTACGGGATTCCCGTCGTATAATTCGTAATCGTGCAGCTTTGCAGAAGAAAGAATACCCCCTTTTGAAGAAAAAATAAGGTTAAAAAGGGGTGTTTCTACCGTTATGTTTTGCGGGATAAAGGCACCTGAAAGAGTTTTCTGGGATTGTACCCCTTCATCTGCAGCAACGTTGTATTCCGGTTGATCTTTATTAGTGGCTTGATTGTAAGCTTCGAGTGGTTTTTGAAGGGGCTCTCCCTGCTCTACCAGTTCAAGAGGAGGATTTTCTGCTTCCACTTGCTGAGCAGGACCTTCTGGCTGAGGACTTATTCCCATCCATTCGTAATAATAGGGAGATAAAATAAAAATGAGCCCAATAAGCAAAAAAGCTAATAGTGTTCGTTTATCGTCCATGTGCGATTCTATTGAAATCCATTTTATGGTTTATTTTACAGGATCGTACCCCTGTCCACCCCAGGGATGACACCTGAGAATACGTCGGGTTATTTTCCAACTTGCTTGGAAAAAACCGTATTTGCGCAGTGCATCTAATGCGTATTGAGAACAGGTGGGTTGAAACCGACAAGAGGGGGATAAAAAAGGGGATACGAGGTTTTGGTAGGCTAAAACAACCCCGATAGCTAGGCGTCTCATGATGCTGCTAATTTAGACAGCAACTCTTTTAACTCCTGCTCTAAATCAGAAAAGACTGCTTGCGGTGCAGAAGGCTGGCAAAAAACGACCAGACTCTTTGGTATGTCTTTTCTATGCCAACGACATATGGTGCGCAACTGTCTTCTTAACCGGTTGCGCGTAACGGCAGACCCTATCTTGCGCCGAACGATAAAAATTGTAGCCTGTTGCTCTCGTCCGTGCCGGACCCAAAGGTTGGCACCTCTGATCCAGCTCATAAAATCGGTCTACAGGGCTAAACGCTTGCGTCCTTTACGACGACGGCGATTCAATATCTCCCGTCCTGCAGCAGTACTCATACGCTTGCGGAAACCGTGTTTGTTGCGGCGCTTTCTATTACTTGGCTGGAAGGTCCGTTTCACAGTAAAATCCCTGTTAATCGTTTACTTTTTACATATTAGTAGAAACCTACAAAATTAATACTTTTAACTTTATATGTCAATATTGAAAGGTGGAAGTCCATTGAAGTCTTGACTATTAAAGAGGTTTTTTATAGCTTGGATTCCCACTCCCCAACATTACGAGATAATGCACTAAATGGCGCTGGATTCCCTAGATCCTCACGAACTATGGGCACAATGTTTATTGAGCATCGAACGGCGTGTTCGAGCTCAAAGTTTTGCCAATTGGTTCCATCCTACTCAAGTCGCCCAATTTGATTCAAATGTATTGGTAATTCAGGTACCGAGTATCGTCTCAGCAGATTGGTTAGAAAAGCATTATTTAGAGCTAATCAGAGAAGTAGTTTTGGAGGAAACCGAACTATCCCCTGATATTTCTTTTACAATTGATGGGGCTCCGGCAACTGTAGTAGTTCCGGGGGTAGTTCCTACAAATCCAAACCAAGAAGTTGAGCAACCTGCTATCGAAGGAAGTTCCTCCAATAAAAATTATCCCCAAACTACCGAACAATCTCAGATAAAAAATTCCTCACCAGAAGAAAACGAGCCGTTCACGTCTTTAAATTCTGGCTATACGTTTGATTCATTTATCATTGGCGAGGGGAACAGATTTGCTCACGCGGCTGCTTTGGCCGTTGCAAAATCACCCGGTAAAACTCAGTTTAACCCCCTTTTTATTTTTGGAGGAGTAGGTCTAGGTAAAACACACCTTCTCCAGGCAATTGGAAACTATGCACGGGTAAATAATCTGGCCCGCCGCGTGGCCTACGTTCCCTCAGAAAAGTTTATGAGCGATTTTATTGAGTCGCTAAAGAATAGAAATACCGCAGATTTCCAACGCCTTTATCGAAACGCGGATATCCTTCTAATAGATGATATCCAGTTTCTCTTCTTACGAGGAGAGCATACACAAACAGAGTTTTTTCACACGTTCAATGCGCTCCACCAGAATGGCAAGCAAATCGTGATGACCTGCGATAGTCCGCCAGAAAAACTGGAGGGACTTGAAGAAAGACTGCTGTCACGCTTCCAATGGGGTCTGGTCACACCTATTGAACCTCCCGATCTGGAAACTCGGATAGCCATTCTCCATCAAAAGGCAGAAATCAATGGCATTCCCCTACCCAATGACGTAGCGGCATTTTTGGGAAGCTATATAAGTTCGAATGTGCGAGAATTAGAAGGAGCCCTTATTCATTTAATGGCTTTTTGTTCTGTCCACAACACCGAACTTACAGTTGAAGCAGCCAAACACATTGCTCGAGAGCGTGGCCCAGATCCAACGACTGAGCTGAGTATAGAAGCAATCCAAAAGTTTGTGGCAAACCACTTTGATTTGACTCTCGAAAATCTAATCAGTAAAACTCGAAAGCAAGAAGTAGCCACTGCCAGGCAAATCGCAATGTTCCTTGCCAAACGCCTCACCCCTCATCCTCTGAAGATGATCGGATTACATTTCGGCAATCGCGACCATAGCACAGTCGTTCATGCCATTCAAACGGTAGAAAAGAAGTGTAAAAAAGATCCATCTTTTGGAAAAATGATAGAAGAGTTTACAGAAGCAATTAAGCAGAAATTTGTCCCTTCCTTCTGATTAGTCCATTCTTTTCTCTTAGAGTTTCCCAGATATCTTTCTGTGTGCCATAGTGTCAGTGGATAACTATCCACACTCGTGTAGTATTTAAGTGTGGATAAGTCTTTTTATGTCTTCAACTATAGTTTTTGTTGAAGGTTGGGGGCTATTGTAAAGATATTCACGGCCATATTCACGCTTTGAAATACCATTTTCAGAAATCCATAATTTATATAAACCATTTAAAAACAGATTCTAGTTTCCTATTAGCCGTTGGGAAAAGCCTTAGTTATCAACATATCCACAAACCAACTAGAACTTAAACTAGAACTAGAACACAATAGAGTGTATATTTATTATACTAGTTTGTGTGGATTTCTCTTTTCCGGTATACACACTATTAAAAAATAAACTACACACGTATACATATGTATATCAATAAACGTTGTATTGCTGATCTAAAATGAGTGATATTTTCTTTAACTTTTTAATAATTTTAAGTTATTGTTTTTTATTATTTTATATATGTTTTAAATTATCTAACAAAAATCATCCGTACACTATACTATTGTACTTGACACGGGTTCACGTGCGCGTTAATTTATACCCCAATTGACTCCAACGTAGTTGATTTTCATAGAAGAACTGAAAATGAAAATTTCCGTGAACCGAAACGAGCTTTGGCAAGGGATTGATACAGTTTTGGATGCTGTACCCTCAAAGCCAGCGCTGCCCGTTCTCGCCAATATACTGCTGGTCGCAGAAGATAACGTCCTGACGCTCTCTGCAACGGATCTGGATCTCTCTATCAGGACGCAAGTTCCAGCCACAGTGGAACAAAAAGGCAAAATAACGGTTCCAGCGCGTACGTTTGCTGAAATTGCCCGGGAATGGCCAGAAGCGGAACTGAGTATCGTCGTTGAGAATGATCGACTCAGCCTGTCTGGTAACCTTGGTGATGCAGAAAGCGGCCAGGGAGCCTACACCCTGTCGGGAATGGCCGCGGACGAGTTCCCGAGTATGCCAACCTCCTTAGAAGGAGTAAGCGTCTCATTCGGCGATTCTGACGATCTGGACGCCAAGCTGCTGTTGGGAATGATCAACAAGACTTCGTTTGCCGTTTCCAAGGACGATACGCGCCCCGTTCTCAATGGCGTGCTCTGGCGCATCGATTCAGAGGGCATGGAGATGGTGGCAACGGACGGTTCGCGACTAGCTTGCTATCGACGCGTTTTAAACCTGCAGGTGGCAGCTGACAGTGAGGCCAGTGTAATTATTCCTCCACAAGCTCTAACTCAGATGGGAAAATTGCTCAATGGATACGATGGTGTTGTAGAGGTCACCTTGGGCGAGACTCAGCTCCTTCTGAGCATCGGTCAGACTCACCTACTTTCCAGACTGATCGAAGGCCCCTACGTCGACTACACTCAGGTAATACCTAAAGAGAATGACAACAACCTGCGAGTTGATATCGATCGCTTATTACCCACTGTGCGTCGAGTTTCCATCTTATCTAGCTCCTACACTCGTCAGGTTCGGCTCAAGCTGGACAGCTCGTCTATAGAGCTGTCTGCAGCTAGTCCTGAAATAGGAGGCGAGGCGCGTGAGGTAATTCCTGCTACGTTTGATGGGGAGGCCATGGAGATAGGGTATAACGCCCAGTTCTTAATGGAAATATTGCGCAAGATGGATTCCCAGGGCGTGCGCTTCGAATTGAACAATAATGTTACGGCAGCACTCTTGAAACCGGATGAAGCTCAAGAGGGAGAAGATTACTTTTGTCTTCTAATGCCTCTGCGACCAACTGGTTGAGGTAAGGAGCTCTGTGCAGCTTCGCGAGTTGTGGCTCAAACCGTTTCGCAACTTCGTATCACAGCATATCCATTTAGAGGCACCTCATACTCTCATCTTTGGACCGAATGGTCGGGGAAAGAGCAATATTCTCGAAGCGATTTCCTATCTGTCCATTGCGAAGTCGGTTCGAGGCGCTAAAGATGGACAGGCCGTGCCGCATAATGGAGACTTTTTTGATATCAGAGGGTCGTATAGTGCCGGTACTGCCGAACGAACCATGCGCCTTTTTTTTGGGAAGAAAGAAGGTAAGAAAGCATTTTTAGACGGTAATCCCCTGCCAAGAGTGGCCGATATATTGGGCCACTTTCGCACCGTCCATTTCTCCCCGGAAGACGTTTCACTAGTTTTGCGATTTCCCGCGCAACGTCGTCGTATGTTGGACATACTGTTATCGCAGTCTAGTCCTTCTTATTTACGCGATTTACAGACGTATCAACGCGTGCTTCAGCAGCGCAACGTTTTGCTGCGCACAGCAAAGAAAGCGCAATCAGCTGCTCCAAGTGATAAAGAGTTGGCGCCTTGGAACGAACAAATGGCGGATTTAGGTGCTCGCATTCGGACGGCACGGTTTGAGGCACTGGATATTTTGCGCGCGCCGTTTTCTTGCTTTTATGCACGCTTCTCCCCTGCAGGGGAAGAGGCGACCATTCACTACAGGGGTTTGCGTGCCAATCCGGAGGGGATGGATCCTAGGCAAGCTCTGCTCGATGAATTGCAGCGTAAGCGAGCCCAAGAGTTGCAGGTAGGCCACACATTATGCGGGCCTCACAGAGACGATCTGGCGTTTGATCTAGACAATCAATCGGCTGAGCTCTATGCCTCGGAGGGACAACTCAAGACCATACTGATTTCCTGGAAGTTGGCCGAGTGTCATTACTTGGTCAAGCAATGTGACCAACAACCGGTTGTCCTGTTAGATGACGTTTTTTCAGAACTAGATCACAACCGCATCGGTGTTTTGCTAGAGGTGGTTAGGGAATTTAATCAAGTGATTATTACCACGCCTCAGGAACCCGATCAAAAGACCGCCCAACAGTTTGAAGAGATCAGGTTGGAAAAATAGGCCCATTGATCGTCCGGCGTCGCCAGCCAGTTCGCTCAATGACTTGTTGGGCTCTTTACTGGGTGATTTAGGCGTCGAGGACAAAATTGCGGAATGTCGAGCGCAACTTGCTTGGGAAAAAGCCGTGGGCCCATCGTTGGCTCGTTACGCTCACCCGTTGCGGGTGTACAAAGGATGTCTTGAAGTTGCAGTACCATCGGCTGTATGGCGATCGCAGTTGAGTTTTATGCAGAATGATATTGTTGCTCGGATCAACAGAGAAGTTGGTCGGGATATTATTCGCGAACTAAAGCTGATTAACCGGCAGAGCGCTTCTGCGCGCTCGACCACACAAGGAGAAAGTTGATGACGGAGCCAGCAATGGACCGGGCTGATTCTTCTAGCGAAAATTCCGGAGATGCTTATAACGCAGATGCAATCCAGGTATTGAAAGGCCTGGAGGGCGTTCGCAAACGCCCCGCTATGTACATAGGCGATACGGGCGTAAATGGTCTGCATGAGCTGATCAAAGAAATTGTGAACAACAGCGTAGACGAAGCAATGGCCGGTCGCTGCTCGCGCATTGACGTCATAATTAAAAAGGACGGCAGTGTGCGCATTCAGGACGATGGACACGGGATACCAACAGACTTTCATCCGGGTGAAAATAAGTCGGGCGTTGAAGTCGTGATGACTATGCTCCATGCCGGTGGAAAGTTCGATCACAAAGCGTATCAGGTATCTGGAGGATTGCACGGAGTAGGTGCTTCAGTGGTGAATGCGCTTTCCGAGTGGTGCACGGTAGAAGTTTGGCAAAAGGGAAAGGTATTTAAGCAGCGTTATGCTCGGGGTATAACGCAGAGCGAATTAGAGGTGATCGGCGATGCGGATAAAACGGGCACGATTACGGAATTCAAACCTGACGCCGAAATATTTGAAACCGTCTTATTCGACTACGAATTCCTCTCCCACCGCCTGCGCGAACTAGCGTTTTTGACCAAGGGATTGGCCATTCACGTCGCCGATGAGCGGAGCGGCGAGAGCGACGTTTTTCACTTTGAAGGAGGCGTGGAAGAGTTCGTTCGGTTTATCAACCAAGGCCGGGCTGTCTTGCACGCTGATCCGATTTATTTGCAGGGAGATCGAAGCGGTATTGCCGTTGAAATTTCCATGCAGTACAACGACAGTTATCAGGAAACAATTTTTACGTATGCCAACAACATACGCACGACAGAAGGCGGCACTCACCTGTCGGGTTTTCGCACAGCTCTGACGCGAACGATCAACGCGTATGCGATAAACAATAACCTGCTCAAAAACGTCAAGTTCAAGATTTCGGGCGAAGATACGCGCGAGGGCTTAGCTGCTGTCGTCAGCGTTAAAGTGCCCGAGCCACAGTTTGAGGGGCAAACCAAAGGCAAGCTGGGCAATAGCGAAGTGCAGGGCATTGTCGATTCGTTCACGTCGGAAGCGCTGAGCAGATATTTGGAAGAAAACCCAGAGATAGCCAAGCGCGCTGTAGAAAAAATCGTGGAGGCAGGTCGGGCGCGAGAAGCTGCGCGCAAGGCACGTGAACTGACGCGCCGCAAGGGATTGCTAGATGGGGCCTCACTGCCGGGTAAATTAGCGGATTGTTCCATACGCGATCCGGAGCGAACGGAGATATTTTTGGTCGAGGGCGATTCGGCCGGCGGTTCGGCCGCGCAGGCGCGCGACCAAAGTTTTCAAGCCGTATTGCCTATGTTTGGAAAACCGCTCAACGTAGAAAAGGCGCGCATAGATCGCGTGCTGGGCAACGATAAGCTGCTGCCGTTGATTACGGCTCTGGGTACGAGCTTGGGTGAAGAGTACGACTTCTCAAAGCTGCGGTACGGCAAGGTGATCATTATGGCTGACGCCGACGTAGACGGCAGCCATATTCGCATCCTCATTATGACGTTCTTTTTTCGCTACATGCGCGAGCTTATTGAGCGCGGCAGCCTGTTTTTAGCCCAGCCGCCCTTGTTTCTCGTAAAAAAGGGCAAGCAGGAGCATTACGCTTTCACGATGGAAGAACGCGATCAGTACGTGCGCGAAATGAGCAGTGACGGCGAGGGACGCGGCGTCATGGTGCAGCGGTATAAAGGTCTGGGTGAGATGAACCCGGAACAGCTGTGGGCAACTACCATGGATCCGGAAACGCGCACGTTGCTGCGCGTTACGTTGGATGACGCCGTAGAAGCTGAACACCTCTTTACGCTCTTGATGGGCGAACAGGTAGAGCCGCGGCGCGAGTTTATTGAAACGCATGCCCTCGACGTAAAAAACTTGGACTTCCACGGCGCCTAAGCACGCCGGTAATTTCACGGAGAGAAGAGCCCGTTTATGCTGGAACAAAAAGACCCACGCATCGTACCAGTTCGAATAGAAGAAGAGCTCAAGACGTCCTTTTTGGACTACTCAATGAGCGTGATTATGGCACGTGCTTTACCGGATGTGCGCGATGGCCTCAAGCCGTCACAGCGTCGCATTCTGGTTTCGATGGACGATCTCAGCCTGGCGCCCAATCGCGGCTTCCGCAAATGCGCCAAGATCGCCGGCGATACTTCGGGTAACTATCACCCGCACGGTGAGGCCATCGTCTACCCGACGTTGGTGCACATGGCCCAGCCTTTCCGCATGCGCTATCCGCTCGTTGACGGTCAGGGAAACTTTGGCTCTATCGATGGCTATCCACCGGCGGCCATGCGCTATACGGAAGCACGCATGAGCTGGGCTGCTACGGAGCTTTTAGGTGACTTGGACAAAGACACCGTCGACTACATGGGCAACTACGACGATACGCAGAAAGAGCCCATGGTTCTTCCGTCCAAGTTTCCCAACTTGATCTGCAATGGTTCCATGGGGATAGCCGTTGGTATGGCCACGAAGATTCCTCCGCACAATATCCGTGAGGTTGCTTCTGGCCTTAGAGTACTCATCGATAATCCCGATGCCGATATACCTGAACTAGTCGAGCATATAAAAGCTCCCGACTTCCCCACCGGTGGCGTTATATACGGCATGAGCGGCGTACAGCAGGCCTATCGAACGGGGCGCGGTATTGTCCACGTGCGCGCGCGTGCCGAAGTCGAGACGCTAAATAACGGTCGAGAAAATATCGTTGTAACCGAAATTCCCTTTTTGGTCAACAAATCAACGCTCTTAGAAAAGATTGCCGACCTAGTGCGGGACAAGACGATAGACGGCTTGTCGAATATTCGCGATGAATCGGGTCGCAAAGGCATGCGCATTGTCTTCGAAGTCAAGCGCGACGCGCAAGCAGAAGTGGTTCTCAACCAGCTCTATCAGCACAGCATGCTACAGAGCACGTATGGCGTGATGATGCTGGCCATCGTAAAAGGCCGGCCGGAGCTGCTCAACCTAAAGCAGATGCTGCAGCACTACATTGACCATCGCCACGAGGTCATTCTTCGCCGCACTCGCTTTGACTTGGACAAAGCCGAGGCGCGTGCACACGTGCTATCGGGGCTGCGCTTTGCACTTGATCACATCGATTGGGTTATCAATACGATTCGTTCTTCGGCCAGTCCGGAAGAGGCAAAAAAGCGCCTTATGGAAGGAGCGTCGCTAGAAGTAGCCGAATTCTCGGGCGTCAGCGGCGAAGAGGGCCTCGTGCTGAGCGAGATACAGGCGCAGGCCATTCTCAGCATGCCACTTCAGCGCTTAACGGGATTGGAACGCGATAAAATCGACAGCGAGTTTAATGAGCTGCAGATTACGATCGCCGACCTGCGCGACATTCTCGATAGCCGCGACCGCCAGATGCAGATTATCAAGAGCGAGCTGGACGAGATGGTCGATCGGTTTGGTGACGAACGTCGCACGGAGATTGTCTACGCGGCCGAGGAATTCGACATCGAAGACCTCATCGCGGAAGAAGATATGGTTGTCACCATTTCGCACGAGGGCTATATCAAGCGCATGTCGCCGCGCGCCTATCGCGTGCAAAACCGCGGTGGGCGCGGTGTAACGGGCATGAAGACCAAAGAGGAGGACTTTGTTCAGCACCTCTTTGTCGCTTCCACCCACTCTTACTTAATGTTCCTCACCTCCAAGGGAAAGTGCTATTGGCTTAAGGTATACCGCATTCCCGAAGGCGAGCGCGCCGCGCGCGGACGTCCTCTGGTCAACCTATTGCAGATTGATCAAGACGACCAAATCTGCGCGATCGTCTCCCTGCGTGAGTTTAGCGATGATCAGTATCTGTTCACAGCTACGCGGCGTGGCATCGTGAAAAAGACTGTTCTCTCGGCCTACCAGAACATCCGTCGCGACGGTATTATCGCTCTGAAAATCCACGAGGACGACGATTTGATTGGCGCAGCCATCATAGAAGAAGACCAGGATATAACCCTCATAACGCGCAACGGCCACTCCATGCGCTTTAACGAGGACGAAGTGCGACAGATGGGTCGCGTCTCCACGGGTGTAAAGGGCATCGGCCTGCGCGAAGGAGACGAAGTTGTTGATATGGTCGTGGTCAGCAGTCCCGATAGCCAGCTGATGACTATCTGCGAAAACGGCTACGGCAAACGCACTGAGCAGAGTGAGTATCCGCGTAAGCACCGCGGTGGTATGGGTGTCATCGATATCAAGACGACCGACCGAAACGGCCCTGTGGTTGCCTGCAAAGAGGTTATGAGCGAAGACGAAGTGATGATCGTCACTCAGAATGGCGTGCTTATTCGCACGGAGGTTGACGGCATTTCAACGGTCGGTCGCAACACCCAGGGCGTGCGCGTCATCAATCTGGGTGAAGGCGATCGCGTAATTGATATGACCCGAGTTCCCAAGGGTGAAGACGACGCGGAGATCGAAGCCGGTGAGGCGGTTGAATCAGGTGAGGAGGCGGCCGCTGAAGGCGCCTCAGAAGCGGCTGAACAGAGCGGTGAGACTCCTTCCGAGACGGGGGAATAGGGTTGACCTAAAAAAGTGGCGCTTTTATATTTACTCGCTGCTAAATGGAGGGTACGCGAATGGTTAGCAACCGGTCTTGAAAACCGGGGTCCGAAAGGATTGGGGGTTCGAATCCCCTGCCCTCCGCCAGAATAAATGAAAACAAAGGGCCATGGAGAGGTGACCGAGTGGCCGAAGGTGGCAGCCTGCTAAGCTGTTGTACGGGGTAACTCGTACCGAGGGTTCGAATCCCTCCCTCTCCGCCATGTTGTTATGTTGCCCCCTAGCACAATTGGAAGTGCGCCTGACTCTGGATCAGGAGGTTCTAGGTTCGAGCCCTAGGGGGGCAGCCACTA
>JAYOKQ010000023.1:0-49005 GCA_038119905.1 Gemmatimonadota bacterium
ACGCGGCCGAACGCGCTCCGGCACCCACGTTCTGAATATTGACAACGGCATCGGCGACCTGAGAAGACAGGAAAACAATGCCGGCTGCGGCCAAAACACTAAAGATCTTCAAGGTTTTCATCAGCCAACTCCTCCTTGCTGGTGGCTCATTTCTCAGTCAACTTTGCTGAGTTTAATCGTGCCGTCGCTGTAAATGCGGCCGATATCTCTCGTAAATTGGTACTCAATGTTGGTAGTTTCAACTGGCTCGTTGCGGAAGTCGAATCGCAAAACGACGTCGTGAATCTGAACGTCGATCGAAGCAACATCGGGATGAAGCGCCGGAAATACTACGAAACCTTCGGCCTCCTGGCCACTAAAGATTTCCTCGTCTTTTAACATTGTTCGACGCAGCAAGTCGCGACGCTCTTGATAGCGCGCATATTCATTACCACGATAGCCTATTGCATAAGGCCTGTAGTAGGTGTCGAGTTGTTCGAAACTCAAACTCCAATACTCACGCTTGTTGTCGGCCTTTATAACGATCTTACTGGGATCAATCTTCACCTTGGGATACGCATAGTTCTTGACGCTGAGTTTAAAGACATCAAAGCGTTTCTTTTCTTTGTTCGATCCCCAAAAGACTGCATTGCCGAACGTGTAAGGATTGGTCGACTTCGGACCGGCCTGAGAGTTGTTGAAGAACTGCCGGTTCAACTCTTCATCCGTCATAGGCTTGAGATGCACCTCAAAGCGATCTTGTATGAAGGTTACCGTCCCGTCATCTGCGACAGTCATTGAAGCCGCCTGACTCTCTTCAGGACGCAAAGGGCCCGTATAATAATGGTAGCCGCAACCCGAGAGCAGCGTGAAGGCACTCAGAGAGAGGACGAACAAGAGCAGTGATTTTTTCGATTCAATCAACGGATGCATCCCCCACGAACAGGTGATTTTTAACGTCAGCCCAAGAACGCACATCGACGGACGTGGGCGTAAAGATACTTTCTAACGGCATTAACATCAAATCGGCGAAGCGCTCGGAAAAACGGTACGAGTTCAACTGGCCAGAAAGTGACCACTTCGCATCCAGCAAGTCGGGGCGCAGATCGTAGTCGTTGAGCTCGGCGTTAAACCCTACTATCTCGCCTTCTTGCAGTCGATGCTCCACGCTAAGAAAGGCGGCGCTGACGTCAATGCGATCAAAGGGGACGAGCGATATCTCATATCGCGTGACTCCCCTGCCACCGATCTCGCCATCGTGACTCAATGCCGCCTGTGTATACGGGCCGTCTGGTAGCGCGTACCAAGCAGCGGCAGAATAGCCGACGAAAAACTCGCCATCGGGTGGCGGCCCTCCCAAAACAAAGTGGTTCGCATCCGTCCCGTTAATTTTGAGCTGTTCCTCTGGGGTCAATTCCGTAAAATTGGCAAACTGCCCACCGGAGTGATCTGCATCAAGAAACAGTTCGAATGCATCGTCTAAAAATATCTGCGTTGCAGCCGCACCTGCCAAGCGATCGATCTGATGAATGTCATCTCTGACTTCTGCCGCAATATAGAGGCGATTCAGATCCTCGCTCCAACCAACCGTCATTTCTACGTAAAAATCGTCAGCGTCGGTTTGCGCCCCGCCGACCAAATCGTGGAAATCTTCCGACGAAATGCGATACCCCGGACCGACAATCGACCAATCATCAAGCTGACCATCAACCTCCGGCTCAAACCCTGCAGGAAACTTAAATGCGCGAAACACACCATCCTCTGGCGCATGTGCGTAACAGGGAACCGCCGCTAATATGAGAAAAACTAAGATCCTTACCAAGACGCGCAACCTCTCAGAAACAGCGCGCCTAGTACTTTTCAAATATTATTGCGCTGTATGATAACCAATGCCCCAATACGTGTCAAGTTATAAAATAATAGGTAAATAAGCTGTAATAGGACACATTTTTTTCCCCAAAAGCAGCGTTAAAAAACGAACCGGGGTTGCATAAATCGCCGACTCATCGTTCCCGGCCAAAACAACAGGAAAAGCATCCTAAAATACACATTAACAGCTATTTACTATTCCACGCCAGCGTAAATAGCCACAAATCCGCGCGTTCTTGTTTCGACTTGGTCGAATTCAAACTCTCTGCGGGCCAATTCAAACCCTATCGTCGTCGTGAGTTTATATCCCTGGTATTCTGAGAGGTTGCTCAATTGGATGGTGGTTATTAACCCGCGAAAGCTATCCACGCCCCCTGGAGGCGTAGGATTCAGAAGTTGATTGAATATTTCGTATTCAATTCCGCTCTCGATGGAACTGCTCCGCAGAAAGGGAAAACGCACGAGAAACGACAGAAACTGATCCCATTCGCGTCGCTTGGCCACAGCACCGTTGACATCGGCCTGATGCCGATATTCGCTCTTCCATCGCGGAATCCACGTAGTTTGCCCCCAGTTGACCTTGTATTCGACCTTGTTAATCACCCCGAAGAAATAGGCGCGTTCACGTAAATCTCGCAGCGCCAAGGCAATCGGATCCCCCAACTGATGATATAGCTGCCATTTGAGTTTGTTCTCCCAGCGCAGACCGCGAATTCTCGTCAGATCAAAACCCATCCACGTCGTGTTAATCCAAGTATCGGGAGCGGCCAGGGGATCAGTAACCAGACGCATCCCGCCGCGCGTGTTGGCCGGCTGGAGCCACTGGAAGAGGTCATCTGGAATCGTATCCTTTACCTTGCGGATGTCTTGGAAAAGGACCCATCGTCCCCAGCTAAAAATGTCGACGTCGGCCGTGGCAATTAGATATGTAGCCAAATTACGCCGCTTAGCCGAAATCTGGCGCACGCGCTGCTGACCCAATGTAATACGCCAAGCCGGGCCGAGGTGAAAACCGGTATAGGCGTTATACCCCTTGAAATCTGGCTTGTAAGGCAAGTCGGCCATCTCGTCGTTTTCGAAACGATCAATCCAGCCGTTGTGATTCATATCAATGCCATATAAAAATTCTGGTCGATCCGAATGAAAGCGCAAAAAAGGCTCTTCGTAGTCGGGTATTAGATTTGGACTGTCCTCGTTGTCATTCTGATTGAAGTCAGAAATAAAGTCGTTGTTTTCATCCCAACCGGGAAATACCTCGCGATCCCCGGATTCCCACCCCTTGCGCCGCCAGTCGGGCTGACGATCCTGATCATCGTTATCCTCGACAAACTCAAAGCGCAAAAAATCGTTGGAAAAGTCGACCGTGCCGTTGTTGCGATCGACCACGTACATATGGGTTGCATAGCGAGGGCTCACATCAAACGCTTCGGCAAAAGCGAAGAAGGGGTATTTCGAACGCGATATGTTGAGCAGCCACGCCATTTCCTTTTCGCCAGCCACGTGATGGCGACTGAGTCCAGGATTGGGATACTGGCGGAACTGCTGGTTCACATTGACTTCTAAATAGCTGCGAAATCCGGCCAGATTGTCGACCTCAAGCGTAAAGCCAGCGATCTGATTGGCCGTCGGAATACCGTAGTCGAAGGCAATGACACGCTGATTTGAGTTGTCTTTCACGTTGCCAGTCGCCTGGGCCAGCGGCAGAAAGGTCTCCTGCTGATCGGAGGCAATCTCTATTCGATAGTCGTTGGCTACGACCAGTTCCACGCGCGCACGCTCAATCGCAGCCAAATCCGGTCCGGCGTAGGTCCGGTCGTTGAAATCGTAGCTAATCTTAATTTGCTCACTGCCGTCGGCGGCCAGATAACCGCGCCGCTGAAAGCCACCCTCTATCAGCGGCCGGAAGCCGATTTCGCTGCCGCGCGTCTGCTTGCCGTCTGTATCATATAGGACGATGTCACTGGCAAAGAGCGCTCCCCCACCCGTTCCATCTTCGGGCGAATCATCGCTAATGCGCACATCAATTCGCGAAATACTGGCAAAGTTCTGCGGTCCCGTAAGCGCACCTTTGAACATATCGCCGCTGAACGATTCGAGCTGCGTGTAGGCTTGGTGCGCATTGACAAACGTTCCTCCGACTTTAGCAAAGTCACCCACCTGAACCTCTACGCGACCACCGATTAAGTTGGTATTGTCAGTTTGTTGACTGGGATTCGCGCCGGAAACACCGGGTTCACTAATACGCGACATAACTAGCGTACCGGCGTATTTATCCGAGAGGAAGTCCCACTGAAGCCCATCAAAGAGCGGCTTTGAAAACGTCATTGGCGTGAGCGTCGAACGGATCTGATTGCCGATGGTAATCGCATAGTGATACTGGCCCTTGTGGTCGGAGGCAATCACTAGGTTGGAAAACCAAGAGCTAAAGCGCCCCGACTTTTCGACCATTGAACCAAAAGGCTGAGGATTTTCCTGGCGCCAGTCGTAAACGAGCCAGCCGTGCATGAGGTAATTGCCGTAGATATCGTAAAAATAGTCGCCCTCAAGCGCGGTCGAAACGTAGCGCTGGTAGAGTTGATTTGCATAGTTCGTATAGGCCCGCGCATCCCAACCGTACTCGGCATAGAGTTCTTGTGGCACATACCATTTGCGCACGACTGGATCAAGTGCATCAAATAAGATGCCCGGCCCCGTGGGTTCAAAAGATACTTTGCCCCCGCGCTTAATCGTTCCGAGACGCGCCCCGTATTCCTGTGCTACACCATCGCTGCTCCACAGGAAACCAATGAGCAGACATCCGAACAGTGCAATCTTCGACATAGTTCTCAATTCGCAGCGAGACCCCTTAGTAGACAATGGCAATCGTTCCAGCGTGGACTTCTTCAAACGCATCGGCGCGTATCCGCATGACCCATATATAGGAGCCCGGCAACAGCGGTCTGCCGTCTTCTCCCATTCCATCCCAGCGTTTTATAACAGGACCGATGCGATGTTCATCGGAAAAGACCGTATGTACCTTGCGCCCAGCAAGGTCGTATATCTCCAGCGAAACAGGCGTGGGTAGCGTGAGTTGGAGCAGGTTAAAAAAAACCTCTAACTCGTCGTTGATTCCATCTCCGTTAGGCGTCAGCACATCCGTCGACCATACAATTTGACCGACGAGTTTGCCCACCTGAGCCTGGGGAATAGCCACGGCCAAACTTGCCAGTTCATCAATATCTTCGGGACCAAAGGAGACGGCATTACCCGGTTCGAGTATCTGAGGAACAGTGGGCCAGCGGCTGTTGTATGCACGGCCGGAAAAGGTCGAACCAAAGCGAAAAATGGGCAGATCAAACGTGAATTCGAGCAGATCTCCGTCGCCTGCAATTAGCGGAAAAGACAGCGTAAAGCGATCCGACTCATTTTCGACGACTTCAAAGTCTATCGGCTCGCCGTTCAGACGCATGTTGCGAATAGCGGCAACCTGTATGTTGGTATCGATCTCAAGCCGGTCGTATCCGCGCACGGGGCCGGTAGATTTGAGCAGCACTGCGTAATTGAACGTGGCCGCTTTTTCTGCTTCTGCGAGGCGAGGAAAGACCTCCGCGCGCAGCGTGTCGGCAATCGGCGGTTGAAGATAGTCAAATTGGAGCCGGCCGATCTGTCGGGTGTCGAATATGCGCCCGGCGAAGTCCAAGCGGAATTGCACGTAGCGACGAGGCCCTGGCGCCGTGCTCAGCTGTCCATTTTCCGCCGATTTCCACGGGCTCCAATTTTCTTCGTCTTCGATGAGAGGCCCTTTGCTAAGCCGGTCTAGCTGATGGTATTCCTCTCCGTCGATCTCAATGACAAATGGATCACCGAATTCCCCAACCCCTTTGCGCTGATACACGACCGGCGTATCGTCTAACCCCGTGCGCACCCGCACGCCAACCGAAGAGAACGCAGGTTGACCTACGGTATTTTCCGTCCACCGCACGCGACCAATCGTCGCTCGATCACCCAAATCGATCAGGTCCGTCACATAGCGTGCTTCACTTAGGTAGCCCGTTCCATACACCTCGACTTCGTCGATCTCAAAAGGCGTCGACGAGAGCGAACGCACCTTGACGAGGCGGACATACTGTGGAGGAATTTCGATATCAACGATAGGCGATTCGTTTTTCTCGTCGCGCGCAACCAGCTCGTCGGGCGCGTTTTGTGCCGTATTCGTCTGGCGATCGTTGATCCATACTTCGTAACCACGCATAAAATCGTCTTGGAACGGCGCATTAGGCGTCGGCACGACCGTATTGCGCGGATAGAAACGCACGCGATGAATGCCTACCGGCATACCAAAGTCTAAAATCACTAAAATGCCGCGCGCGTTGGCCTCTGGATTGGACAGGGTCGGCTTGCGTTCAAAGGCCACATTGTGGTCTCCATTGACCGTACCCAGCAACTGAAGTCGACGTACGGCGCTAGAAATCAGCAGGGAGTTGGGTGCCGTGATACTGCCGCGATCGAGCAAAACGCGCGAGGCAATATTTTCTTCCGGATTAAAAAAGCGTGGACTAATCCAACCCGGGCGATGCAGAAACTCGATTGCCTCTTCCGGCGTGTTGGTCGTATCGACTCGGCCAATTGCCGAATCGCGCACGAGGATTTCTGGGTCGATACTATCGCCCCCACCCGTCCACGCTCGCCCCCCCAAGCCCAGCGTAAAAGTGCGCACATTCTGTGCATCAACTAACGATGCGCAGAACGCAACGCAGCAAAACACCCAGGAAACAATCACGCTTCTAACCATCGGTCACAGTCCCGCGTTGATGGTTAGGAAAAAGAGGCTCGAACGTTCGTCGTCTCCGCCGTCGAGATGTCGGTTGCCCAAGCGCAGACCTGCCCGCAGAACAATTTGATAACCGAGATAACCGACCCGGTTGGTCAACTGACTCACCCACGTCCAGCTTCTCGATCCTTCGCGTACGGCTTCGCTCTGCCCATCAATCAGATTGAGGCGACTCAGTTCCAATCCAACCTGTAGCTGCGTATTAAATAGCTGCCGTCCGTAGCGCGGAAAGTAGGCTACGCCAACGGACTCAGCCATGAGCGGCTGCGTCCACAGAAGAAACAGCGTCTGTTCAGCCAGTAGTATTTCGTCAAGCAGCGCATTAAACGGACGCTCCTTGCGCACTTCGCTCTTTACCCTTGGCTCAAATACGGCTAATCCTACGGGAATACTCCATTCACCTTTGTTGATGAGTCCAACAAAGCTGCTGCGATAGCGTCCTTCTCTTTCGCGGACCTGATCGGGCGCATCGCGCTGCCACAGCGACTCCCATTTCAATCGATGCAGAAAGTGCGTGCCATTCCACAGCTCGTGCTCGAGATCAGCATAGAGGGTATTCTGCCAGGTATTGCGCAGTGGCAGTGGATCAAAGACGCGTCGCATCCTACCCAACGCGCCTGCTGGCTGCACCCACTGATTCGTATCATTGGGAATATCGTCGCGGACCAGCTTGCCGTGTTCAAAAAGTCGCAGTAAACCCCAACGGCTGCGCCACGACCACAGCCACAATCCGTACCAACTGCGCGTCTGTCCATCACCCGACAAACGACGCATGTCCTGCCGGCCGAACAAAAGCTTCATATTCGGACCGACGTTGGCCGAGATGTATCCGTTCACTCCACGCAGGTCGCGCTCAAAGGGATAGTCGGGCAACTCATCGTCCTCAAAGCGGTCGATCACGCCGTTGTGATTCATATCAAGCCCAAAAAAGAATTCGGGGCGATCCGAGCGAAAGCGCAAAAAGGGCTCGTCGTAGTCGGGCTGTAAGTTGAGATTTTGGTTGTGATCGTATATAAAATCGCCGTTCTCATCGTAGCCGGGCCAAACGGTCGCATTCCATGCCTGCAGCGGTCGCTCCCAGTCTGGCACTGCGTTAAAATCATCGTCGTCGTCGACAAATTCGTAGAGCTGTGGAACGCGATCTTTGTAGCGAATCGTTCCGCTTGCCTCCGTTAGCCAATATTGGGTCGCGTAGGCATCATCCGTGGAAAAGCCCTCGACGTAGAGAGACCAAGGATAAAATTTGTAGAGAGCAACGCCATAGGCTGCCGTGGCGCGCTGGACCGAGCGATGACCGCGGGGAATATTAGGGCTGGGGTACTGTCCATAGCGTTGGTTAACGACCAACTCACCCTTGAAGGACAGCCCCATCCACTCGCGCAGATCCCAATTGAAACCGAACAATTCGTTGGCCGTCGGCAGGGCATAGTCTAGCTGCAAAACGGTGCCATTACTTCGATCGTTGACGTTGCCTGCCGCGCGACTAAACGTCAGAAAAACCGGTTCGGGATCCGTTCGATCGCCATCGGTCTGCAGGTTCGAAGCCATTTCCACGCGGTAGTCATTGGCCAGGGACAGTTCCACGCGGGCGCGACGGAGATCGACGGAGTTAATCCCTTCGTAGTCGAGGGCCTGCATATCGTAGTGCAGGACAATGCGCTCCCCCCCCGAAGCAAGCAGTGTGCTCCCCTCGGAGCGTCCCCCTTCAACAAAGGGGAGAAACCCAATTTCACTGCCACGAATTTCGCTGCCGCTCGTATCGGTCATTACGATATCATACGAGAATAGCGCAGGCCCACTGCTCGCATCTATCGGCGAATCGTCGCGCACACTCACCCAAAGATCCTGCAGCGCTTGGTTTTGGTTGGTCGTCAAAACGCCGGCAAAAGGATTACCGCTAGCAAATTCTTCTTTGCTGCGGGCATTGTGCGCGTTCACATAAGTGAAACCAAACCGCAGCTTATCCGTTGCATCAAAATCGACGTGTCCTCCCATGAGGTTCGTCACATCGGTGCGGGCATCGCGGTTGGGTTCACTCGGCCGCGACAGCAGCATACTCGCCATGAGGCGATCCGTGGCATAGTCCATACGCAGCCCGTTAAAACGCGGCTTATAAAAGGTGAGCGGAGTAAAATGAGTATAGATCTGATCGCCAATCATCAGGCGGTAGGTTCCCCGTCCATCGCCGTCGCTGGCAATTACTAATCGGCTAAAAAAACTGGAGTAGGTGTCGCGTCGTTCCGGGCTAGCAGGACGTTTCATAATGATGCTGCCCTGAGAAGTATCTTGAATTTGGTTCCAGCTATATACGAGCCAACCACGACCTAGAGACGAACCGAAGCTGTCGTACCACTCGGATCCCTCCAATAACTGCGCGACGTAGCGGCGGTAATCCCCCTCTGCATATCCGGTATCGCGCACGTACCAAGGGTCGTCGTAGGTCTCGAATAAATGGCGTGGCGCGTACCATTTGTGGACTTCCGGCAGGATGTACTCCACGTCAAAGCGCGGAGCCACGCCGCTATAGCCCCCTCCCAAACTTGGACGGCCCGTCGTAGAAACTTGGGCCTGTGTGCTGAGTGGCCAGAGCCACAGGGCACAGGCAGCAGCTATCTTCCACGCACTGTGCATCAGTATGCCACGCGTACTGGGGCCAGAAAACCCAGTTCCCCGTCGACATCTGCCGAAAACTCAACGCGCAGAACATACGCACCAGGCGCCACGAGTTTTCCGGACAGATCGCGACCATCCCACTCCAAGGCGTGATCGCCGCTGGCATTGATCCGATCAAACGATAGGTCGCGCACGACGCGGCCGGCTAGATCGTGAATGCGCACGCTAAAACGCGCCGCACCATCCAGCCGAAAAACGGAGAATTCAATGCGTGCGGCATCGTTGATGCCATCTCCATTGGGCGTAAAGATCTCGGGGGTGACACGCAGCGCATCAAGTAGCGGCGCGTTGAGCAGATCGGTCACCACTACCATCGATTGACTGCTGGCTAAATTGCTCACATCGCCATCACTAGCCACTTGCATCATGCCCGGGCGCGTGCTATTGCTGAGCTCGACAAAGAACGTCGTGCTATTGAGGAAAACACGCGTGCGAAATGTTAGGGCATAAATAGCCGAACCACGGCGGTTGATCTGCGGAAGCTGTAAATCAATGTAACCGGGGCCTTCGTCCAGTACCGACCACGAACCAGGCCACAGATTTTGGCCGGCACCAAATCGCAGCGCCGCCTCGCTGCCGGAGCGAACGGATATCAGCTGTAAGCTAGCCGAAGAGCTCGCACGCAATGTTAACCGATCAAACCCCGGATCACCGGCACCAAAGGAGGGCAATAGATAGACGGTAAATTCCTCTTCACTTCCCAATTCCACTCCGCGCACGGGCCACACTTCGGCAAAAAGCTGGTTGACCAGCGGAGCGCTGAAATGAAGTTCCATTCGTCGCAGCGCTGTGGCTCGAAGAGGATCGCTGCTACGCAAACGCGCTTGCACCTGGACCATGCGTCGCGGATTGGGCGAGCGAAACGAGTCGCCGCTGCCGGCATAGACCTCACTCCAATTACTCCATTTCGGTCCAATTAGCTCATTGACTACAACCGGTCCTCTGTGATCCTGGTTGCGAATATTAACCCAGCGCTCTTCGCTGATTTCTCGACCGTAGCGATCGTAATAATGGACATCTTCAATGAGGTCATCGCCCGAACGGGTGCGCACTTCAAGTCGAGCGCCCGGCGGCACGTCGGCATCCCACTCAACGCGAGAAAAGATCTGCGGACGGTCTAACTTAATCAGGGGCGATGTCATAACGACCTCGGAGACATAGCCCTCTCCGTAGGCCTGCACCTCACTAAGGGTCGCTTTTTCCGCCGTGGATCCGACTAGCTCAAGGCGACGCAGCTCGATATGACGGACTTCTTGGGGAATGAACTTCTCCTCTAGCTGGACATAAGACTGCGGATTAAAGCGCTCGTCGAATTCGCGCCACACCAACTCTCCTGTGGGATCCAACGCGCCGTCCGAAATCCGCACCTGATAGGCAACTGGAGGATTCTCCGGACTGATGAGCCGCACGCGATCCAGCCAGTATTTAGCCCCCAGATCGATTTCCAGTTGATTTTCGTTCTTCAACGGGTCGTAAACGCGCAAATCGAATGAGGACGAATGTAGACCATCCGTCAGCTGACGGCGCAGCAGATTGCCAAAGAGCGTCTGGTCCTGAAACAGTTCGCGCTGCGTCAGCGCGATGACGTTATCGCCCAGTTCATAGACTTCGACCTCGGCCAAACGGGGACGTTCGCGGCGGTAGTAGCGCACGGGACCGCGCTCGACTTCTGGCAGCAGAGCATACGTAGCCGGCAATACGGCAATCTCGCGACCGGCGACGGTGACGCGAAAATAGTCAATTACCCCGCGGTCTTCCTCATCCAACGCATCATACACCTCTTCTGATACTTCCGCACCGCGCTGGCCATCGCTTGCAAGTGCATCGATGCGAACGAACTGCGTCACCGCTCCCTCGACCCCTTCGGGGGCGGGTCGCAGAGGCAGCACGTCGAAGGAAAATTCGCGCTGATCCTTGTTGCGAAAATTGATCTGCCCCACGCGCAAAAACTGACGTCTGTTATCGCTACCAAATGCCTGGCGCCCGTCGGAAACCATCACGCGAAATTTTAGAAAGGGATCTCCCATTCCCTCTGGTGCAAAGCGCACGACAATCCGCCTAGCGATAATCGTGCGCCCTAAATCGACCTCTACGTACCAACTCTCTACATCGTCTTGTGGATCGGGCTCCCAAAACGTATTGACATCACCGTCAATTGCATTGTCAGCCGTCAGCATATTGCTCCCCGCCGCACCAATACCACCAAAAATTGTATCCTCCTCTGCCTCAACCCGAAAAAACTGATCCGCGTTACGCACGGCATTATACTCCGAGCGCAGAAAACGCGGCCGCACCGTACCCGTCGAATCAATTTGCCGCACGCCCAGCGGCGCTTCCCATGCCGCCCAGTCTTCAGGCCCTCCAACTATTACGCTGGTAGGGCCGATCTTGTAGCCTTCCTGAGCATGTCCCCATCCGACAAAGCCCATGAGAATTAGTGTCCAAATAGGGCGCATTAGTAGACCACCCCCACGACACCCGTGCGCTCTACTGGTCCGCCATCTGACTCCACGAGCAACCTGTATACATACAGGCCGGGACCAACCAATTCCCCTATCTCATCCCGACCTTCCCAGCGATATACTTGATCACCGTTGAGCTGCAAACCACCGTCAATCCGGCGCAGCAAACGGCCATCAAGCGCGTAGATATCGAGCCGAGATGCGGCCGCCTGCGTGAGTTTCAACAGCGCATAGCGTAGTTCAAAGCGATCGTTGATCCCATCGCCGTTGGGCGAAATGACGTCCGAGGAAGCAGCAATCCCCTCAAACAGCGGCAGGGCGCCTTCCTCACTAGCCACGCGCACGACTAGGCTTCCCCCCAGCGAGAGCGGATCGACATCTTCTTCCTGTGCAGACTGGTGTACGGTGAGCAATTCACCTTCGACGAGCCGGCGATCGCTGGCCTGTACATCGAAACGCGTTGCATCGCGAAATACGGCCCCGCGCAGCTGGATCTGAATGAAGGTGCCGTCTTGTAGAATGGACCTGCGCAGGCGGATCGTCGTGCCATCTGCCGAATCGTAGGCAGCGGTGAACTCTACTTCGCGATCGTCGACAAGCACCTTGTCTATAGCATCGATGCGCGCAGCAGTCTGGATCCGCAGTCCCTGGAAACCCGTATCGGCATTGGGCAATAGCGAGCCATCCGTGCGCCAAATGCGCATTCGCGTCTGCAGAGAAATAGTAAATTCGGTTTGCCGACCAGCCTCGACGACAAGCGGAGCGATTTCTGCCGCTAACCCGTCGGCAATAGGCGGGTTGAGATACTCAATAACCAGGCGCTTTATCACCGTGCCAGGACCGTTCATCTGCAGGCGAAACTGAATGAAGGGATGTCGACTTGGAGACCGAACCTGACCGTCCGTGACCGTTTCCCAAGGCGACCAGTCGGGGTTGCGCAGAATCGGCCCCTGTTCAATCGAGTCGAGGCGCGTGTAGACGGCCGCGCTAACCCGTTCACGGTCGCCGCCAATGCCGGTGTAGCGAAAGTAGTGCAAAGGCTCTCTGTCCGGCCCCGTGCGCGTCTGAACGGTAACGGGTAGATCGGTAATATCCCCCCCGTCGTAGCGAACTTTTCCCCATAGCGGCCGCGGGCCCTCCGTCGCGAGGATGGGTATCGACACGTATTCACCGGCAACCCCTGTGCCGTCGCTATATACCTCGAGTTCGGCAATTTCCCAGGGCTGGTTCTCGCGTACCTGAAGGCGGATAAAGCGCACGTTACGGCTTTCAAAGCGGCGCTCGAGCACCGGCTCTCTGTTCGGATTGGAGTTGAAGAAGTTGAACACCGATTCAAAAGGCCGTTCCAGCAGATTACCAGCTTCAACTTCGCCCTCTTCGCCCAACCCACCGTTCGTGGCCAAACTAAAAGCGCGTGGAAAGAGCGTTTTATGCTCTATGTCCTGACGTGGATAGAGTCGAATGCGATCAACGCGAAACGTAGCGCCCAGATCTATGTAGAATGTCGAAGTACGCTCTACGCCGTAGCGCGCGGCAAAATCATCCGGATTGAATGCCGTCGAATCGGCTCCATCAAACATAACCTCAGCACCCGCAATAAAGGTCGCCACACCGCCGCTGCCTCCCGGTACGAGAACATAGCCCGAACGCTCGGGCGTAGCCGGAGCGAGGTTGCTATTGGGCTGCACATCCCACGTCCAGATCGAATCGGCGCGAATTGCGACAAAGCTGGCCTCGGCAACCCCCTGATTCCACCGGGCAATACTTCCGCGCCATCCCACGCCCAGAGAATCAATGGCCCAGGCAGGCATCGCCACAACCCCGAACAACCAGAGGATCAGAGCCCTTTCAACCACGATGCCTCTCTTGTAACAAATAGGACGCGTCGAACAAATATTTCTTCCATGACCCGAGATGTTGAATACGCCAAACTAGCGCCTGTTAAATAAATGCCTGCGATTGATAATTTCAAACAAATAGCTCCGTTGTATACCCCTTAATGACGCCTTTTTACGGCGGGTGGGGAGCATAAATAAGCACGGGAATCCAATTGTGGAGAGCGTTGTTTTTTCTTAGCTTGTAATATTGTGTAAAGCGAACGTGGATCTTCCTCATTTAAGAAAAGACCTGGAGCGAACTAATGACTCGACTTTTCGCTTTGGCGCTGTGCGCAGTCCTATCCCTCAATGTTTCTGTCGGAGCCGAAATTCGCAGTTGGCGTATTGGCGATGCCGAGCATCCTTGGACGCTCAGACCTGTTTCTGGAGACATTGATTTGGGAAGGGGTTGGGGCGTCGAAATTCTTGCAGACGACGACGGCGATGGCCTCATAGACGAAGACCCAGTCGAATTAATTGACAACGATGGCGATGCCCTCATCAACGAGGACCCGGTAGACCCTCAGGTCGATAACGACGGAGACGGCCTGTTTGGCGAAGATCCGGTCAACAATCTCGACGACGATGGTGACGGCCAAGTTGATGAGGATCCGGTCGAGGCCTTTGACAACGATAACGACGGCCTGATCGACGAAGATGGTCCCGACCCGCAGATAGACAATGACGGTGATGGCCTCTTCGGCGAGGATGGCCTCTACTCAGACTACGACGACGACTACGACGGCCTGCAGAACGAAGATCCGCGCAACGGGATTGATGACGACGGCGATGGCCTGATCGACGAGGACGGCCCCCTTCCGCAGCACGATACAGATGCAAATCAAACACTGTGGTTACGCCCCGTTCGCTTAGACAGCCTGCGCAACCTAGCGTATCTGGTCAACCAGCGCTTTATCGACGGCGAGTTCGGGGGTATTGTCCCCGGCAAAGCCCCCGGTCGACCCTTTATGGTCGTTCCCAGCGAATACGGATATCGCAACGAGACAGCTGACCCCATATCCCCCGACTATTGGTCCGTATCCGCGCAAATCGGTCGCACAGATGCGACTCTAATGGTCGACAGCAATATCAACACGGCCTACGGATCAGCCCTTATTAACCGCGGTGGCGTCGGCGTCAACTTAATGGGTTTCTACCATATCAACCGAATTGTATTTCGCCCGCGCCCGACCCTGCCCGACGCGACCATCGCCAACTACTACGTGCGCGCCGGTGGTCCGGAATCGATCAACGAGCGCGTGCAAAGTATCCAGCCCAACATGTTAATCGTGCCGACCGTACGCGGCGAGTACAACCCGATAGTTAAGGATCTGCGCTTTGACCCCCCTCATCTACTAGGGCGTATCGACATTGTCTCGATCGATCCCAACGGGACGCGTATTGAAACGGCCGAAGCACAGTTTTACGGCGAGGGGTATGCCACAGATGCTATCTTCACATCAGAAGTCATCGACGTCGGCACGCCGAGCCCGAGGATCCGCCGCTACGATCGCGAGATCGAACAGTTTTCCGCCTCAGAAGAATCGGCCTATCTCGGGCAGTTTGACATCGATACGCCCGGAGATATCGTAAACTGGGGACGCGTGCGCTGGCGCGGGCGCCGCCTTGGCGACGACAGCAACGTGCGCATCCAGTTTCGCGTGGGAAACACGTTGGATCCCCGCCTGTATGCCAGGCGATTGGGCCCCGGCCTCAGCGACACGCGCGACGCCGACGGCAACTCACTCAATCTATTCTCTTGGATCAAGCTGACCGATGGGCGCATTGATGAACGCGAACTGCAGTACAACGAACTCGGCGCCAATATAGGCGAAGACGGCACCGATGGCTGGAGTTATTGGTCTGCTCCTTTCAAATTCGAAGACGGTCTGATAGACGAGAGTTTACCGCCTGAGCAGTGGAAAAGTACCGGCGTTCAGTTGCCTCTAGCAGGCGGCACGCGCTACATACAGTTTCGCATTCTATTTGATAGCACGGTAGAGAGCGCTATCCAACTAGATTTCCTTGAATTCGATTACGACAGTCCCCTAGTTGGAGGGGGCGTCGTGGCAGAAATCTTCCCATCTCAGGTAGCGCTCGGTGAAGAAACTTCGTTTCGCTATTTCGTGCGACCGCTTTTTGGTGCGAGAGAAGTAAATAGCTTCAATCGAATTGAAATTTCCGTCCCCTCCACCGAAACGCGCATCGACACGCTGCGTTTTGACGGGCAGGTCTGGACCGAAGTGGAGGCCCCTGCTACAGGTGCAGCGGATCCGCTAGCCACGGTGGAAGTCGGTCGACTCGCGCCGATTGCAGATGGGGCCGATTCACTCGGCCAGTTTTCCCAGAGCGTTGTAATCGATCCCATCACACAGATGCCCAAGCTGCTTATCAAGCTGCCGCAGATGCGCTCGGCCGACTTTCAATTTGGTCAGAACATAGAGATCGTCTTCCGCTCAAAGCTGTTTCGCGGTTCAAAAGAATTCACCAGCACGGTTTGGAATGATCAAGGCGGCGCGCTCGAAGAATCGATACCTCAACCCACTAGAAGTGGAGATGCGACCCCCGATATAGCGACCAACGCGGTTTTGGTCGTTGTCGACGAAATTAACGAACTGTTGAAAGCGCCCGATGTGTTGCCCAACCCCTTTACACCCAATGGGGACGGGATTAACGACGAAGTGGTTTTCTCATTTGACCTGTTTTTGGTCATCGACCAGATCGACATCGAACTAGGCATTTACGATCTATCCGGACGTCTCGTTCGTCGCTTAGACGCCATTGATCGCAGTGCGGGCAATATCCAAGTTCGCTGGGACGGCAACGACGACAGCGGCGCAAAAACAGCACCTGGCATTTACCTCTATTATCTGAAGATTGATAGCGACGATACAGCCGGTGAATATTCGGGAACTATTTCGCTGGCCTACTAGCGCTGCGCTAAATCCGATCTAACACCCTCGGGGGCGAGACGCGATCTCGCCCCCGAATTCTTTTATCTGCCGGTTCATGTCTGCACTACGCAACAATTCTTTTCTCATCCTGTCTCTTGTCGGCGCGCTAGCTTTGCGGCTGATCTATCTGTGGGAGTCCAGCGCAAGCCCCTTCTTTGATGCGCCGATCGTCGATGCGCAGACCTTTCTTCGCCAAGCACAGGCCATTGCTGGCGGCGATCTAAGCGGCGGAGACGAACCGTTCTGGCAACCCCCGCTCTACATATATCTACTGGCATTTGTTTGCTGGCTGTTTCCCAGCGATTACTTCGTGGCTATGCGCCTAGTGCACATCGCGCTAGGTACGGCCTCCTGCGGCCTGCTATATTCAATAGCAAACCGCTGTTTCGGCATAGACACAGCACGTATAGCCACTGTAATAGCAGCACTGTGCGGCTCCTCGATCTTCTTTGAAGGCGAGCTTCTAGCCGTGCCTCTTGAGATGTTCTTGAATCTCGCCCTGCTGCATCAGCTCATCACAGCAGTGGATAGACCAACGGTCTCGCGTTGGACTGTGGCTGGTCTGCTGGCAGGACTCGCCGCGCTAACGCGCCCGACCATTCTGCTTTTCGTCGCAGCCTTTCTTGTCTGGCGTGTGTTCGCTTCACTTCGGGAGAAAAACAGTTTCTGGAACAGCAGTCTGCGTCCACTTATGTTACTCGGCGCGCTAGCGCTAACAATACTACCCGTTACCGTGCGCAACTACGTAATGGAACCCGATTTAGTTCTCATTTCTTCCAATGGAGGAATCAACTTTTACATCGGCAATAGCGGACAATATGAAGAAAAAGTTTCTATCCACCCAGGCATGCGCTGGGAGGAGATGGCCACGGAACCCATCCGAGCCGGCCATACAACGGCCGCAGCAAAATCCGCCTATTTTTTCAGTAAATCGGTCCAGTATATTACCGAATACCCCGTTTATTATCTGCAGACGCTAGCGTATAAATGCTGGCTGTTTTTTAGTGGCCCAGAGATCAAGCGCAACATAGATATCTATCATGCACGCCAGTACTCTTATGTCCTGAGCACGCTTCTCTGGGATTATGGCCTATCCTTTCCCTTTGGCCTGTTAAGTCCCCTATCGCTGATTGGTCTATATATGACGTGGCGCGATCGCACAGAGGGGGTGTCCATTGTCCGCTTATATGCCCTCGCCTATGTGCTCTCCGTCGTGCTCTTTTTTGTAGCTGCCCGCTACCGCATGCCAGTATTGCCGATCTTGACCCTTTTTGCATCTGTTGGCGGACTCAGTATATACAGTAGGATCCAGCAAGACCGATGGAGAGCGGGAAGCATCGTGGGACTTTTTGCCGCACTCGTCCTCGTTTTCAACCTGCGTACCGCACCCGATCCAGCACTCGATGCCCAGCTGCAGTTTGATCTGGGCGAAGTGCAGCTGCGCAAAGGATTCTACGAACAAGCCGCAGCGCATGCACAGCAGGCGCTGCGCTTGGAACCGACCTACAATTATGCGCGTCACAATCTGGCCGTTGCGCTATTCAACATGGACGACATAAATCGGGCGATTATCGAAGGCGAGCGCACCGCGGACGAGAATCCACAGCGCGCAGACACACACGCTCTGCTCGGACGCGCCTATGCCAAACGGGGAGATCGAACGCGCGCCGAACAGTCGTTCCAACGCGCATTAGCGCTAGATCCCGACAATGGCATAGCGCACTATTATTACGGTCGTTTTCTCTATTCCAACAGACGCTATATTCAAGCTAGCGAACAGTTCAAAAAAGCCCGCGACTGGAAAGGAACAGACGCCACTATCCACTACGATTTGGGACGGGCTTTGCACGGAAGCGGCGATGTGTCCGGTGCTCTGCGCGCCTATGGCGAGGCGTGGTCAATCGGCCATTTACCCGAGGCGGCCAACGCCGTTGGCGCCGTTCATCTTATGAACGGCCGCCTCGATCAAGCACGCATATTTTTCACCTACGCGCTCGAACGCGATCCCGACAATGTGGAAGCGCTGGTCAATTTAGGCCTGCTCGACGTGCGCGAAGGCCGCGTGCAAGACGGCCTTAAACAGCTGCGTGCCCTATTGAGCCAGTATCCTGAGTCAACAATCGTCCGTCGAGCACTCGAATCCGTGCAGCCACGTAAGATGCCGTGATACACTGAATAACAGCGAGTTCATGATCAGATCTACCGCCTATATTTTTTCTGTCTTCTGCGTTTTGAGCACCGTCCCCATCTACGCACAGACCACCCATTTTGTAGATGTCGCCGCGCGTTCGGGCATCGATTTCATCAACGCCTCTGGGTCGAGCGAAAAACAGTATATTATCGAGACGCAGTCTGCCGGTGCGGGCTTCTTAGACTACAACGACGACGGAATATTAGATCTTTTTTTCACCAACGGCGTAGCCGCATCAGACATACCAAACTCCACGTCGGGGACGGCACTCTACAGCGGCCAGGCAGATGGCATCTTCAAAAATACGACCGATGCTAGCCGTGCGCGCCTGAGCGGTTGGACCATGGGCATGGCCTTTGCGGACTACGACGGCGACGGCGACACCGACCTCTATGCGACGCGATGGGGCACGGATGTACTGCTTGCTAACACCGGTGATGGCACCTTCACCGACCGAACACAGATATCGGGGTTGGGTTCGCCTTCTTGGGGTATTGGCGCTTCATTCGCCGACTTTGATCTCGACGGCGACCTAGACCTATATGTGGCTAACTACATCGAGTTTGAACTGGGAGGTCCCCCGTTTTTCGATCGCTGGTGCACGCATAATGGGGTGCGGGCCGCATGTGGTCCAGTAGGCGCCCAGGCCCAGCGCGATCTGCTCTATCGCAACGAGGGCGATGGCACGTTTGTGGAAATCAGCGAACGTGCGGGTCTGCGCGGACGCAGTTATTATGGCATGGGCGTACTGTGGACAGACTTCGATGACGACGGCGACCCCGATCTCTATGTAGCGAACGACGGCCATCCCAACAGCCTCTTCCGCAACGACGAAGGCCGACTTACCGACGTCGCTCTCGTCCAGTCGGTCGCCTATAGCGGAGACGGACGACCGCAGGCGGGCATGGGCGTTGCAGCCGGAGACTACGATCGCGATGGCCGCTTCGATCTATTTGTAACGAACTTTTCGCAGGACCATAATACGCTGTATCGCAACAGCGGTCAGGGCTATTTTTTAGACGTAAGTGGACGGGCCAACTTAGCCGGGAGCAGTCGCCCCCACATGGGATGGGGCACATTCTTTTTCGACGTCGATCTAGATGGGAACGAAGATCTCTTTGTCGCCAACGGTCACCTTATGCCAGAGATCGAACAGGCGGGCATCGCCATGCAGTATCGGCAACCCAATTTGCTCTATTATAACGGGGGCGACGGCAGGTTTATCGACATCTCACAAAACGCAGGACCAGGACTTTTAATCACCGAAGTAAGCCGCGGGGCCGCCTATGGCGACTACGACAACGATGGCGACCTAGATATCTTGGTTGCCAACCTAGATGCCGCTCCCAACCTGCTGCGCAACGATAGCCAGCGCAGCGGCAACTGGCTGTCGCTTCAACTGCGCGCAAGTGGGCCCAATACAGCGGGGATCGGGGCTCGCATAGCAGTATATACCGATCAAGGTATGCAGCTACGCGAGGTGCGAACGGGAACGAGCTTTCAGGCGCAAAACGACCTGCGTCAGCACTTCGGACTCGCGCAAGCAACGCAAGCCGACGTGCTCGTGCGCTGGCCGGATGGCACCGAACAACGCTATCCAGCCGTAGCGGCCAACCATATTTATACGATTGCAAAAGAACAAAAAAAAATCACCGTGGAGTAGATGATGAAGTATAGCCTATTGCCCCTCTTTGCTTTGTGGATAGCTTGCAGCGAACAGCAACCGGTTCCTCAACCCACACCATCTCAGCCTATGGCCGATCTTTCACAGCCCGACCCAACACCATCTGCCACCTCACCCGAAGCACTCTTTAATCAGGGACGTTCCCTACAGGCACGCGCCGATTTTTCCGGAGCAGAGGGCCGCTATCGACAAGCGATTGCCAGCGCACCAGACAACGCTCAATACCCTTATTATCTCGGCACGGTGCTCCACGCGACAAGTCGCTATGGAGAAGCCCGGGCGGCTTTTGAAAAGTCGATCCAGCTAAAGAATGATTACGCGGCCCCGCGCATAGCGCTGGGCAAACTGCTTTACGACGTAGATGGCAACGCGGACAAGGCCCGATTGCTCTTAGAGGAGGCGCTATCGCTGGCTCCGCATGCGACCGAGGCGCAGTATACCTTGGGCATCATACAGTTGCGCGAAGGCCTTTCAGAGGAGGCGGTTAATCTATTTTCTCAGCTAGTCAAATCGGACTCGAGCAATGCGCAGGCGCGCACCCAGTTGGGGCTAGCCTATCTTCAGCAAAACGACCTAGTGCGTGCGCAAGAAGAGTTACAGCGCGCAGCCTCAACGGCGCCCTACTACAGCCCCGCTTATCACGGACTCGGGCAAACCTTCATACGTCAGGGAAAAGTTGATGTGGGACAGCGACTTCTGCAGCGCGCACAGCAGTTAGAAGAGGAAGCCACACAGCTCACTCCACATCAGAACTCTCTGAGGCAAAACCCCAATCAACCTCCAGCTCACTACAATTTGGCAAGCATGTATGCACGCTTTGGCCGACTGCGCGAAGCAGCACAGCACTTTAGTCAGGCCATTACACTCGACAGTACCTATGCTCTGGCCTACCAAGGATTGGGCAATCTCTATCAGCGCTTGGGATCGACCCCCGAGTCGCGCGCGACCTACGCTGGCCGCGCGCGAGCCCTGTATCAACGCGCCCTCCAGCTCAACCCCCAATTGGCCGAAACGCACAACAACTTGGGCCTTCTGTTACACAGCACCGGAGATGTAGCAACGGCCGTAGAGCACTACGAAAAAGCCGCCGAATTGGAACCCCAGGCCGGCTTTTATCAAGCCAACCTCAGCCGCGGACACTTCGAGTTAAAACAGTACGACAGCGCGCGACAGGCAGCTGAACGAGCCATACAAGCAGACCCCTCACTAAACGGAGCACATGAAACACTAGGGGACATCTACGCAGCACAAGGGGATTGGACGAACGCGTTAAGCGCTTGGGAAAACATCGGTTCGCAGAATACAACAGAAGCCTTGGATCAAAAGATTGCACAGGCACGCAGCCATCTTTCGCAATAAGCCAGGCGTGATTAGCTCCCTGCTCATTCTCGGCGCCGTAGGGCTCATCGCCTGCGCCCCTCCTCCAGATGAGATTCCCACAGCCGCCCTAGAGCTCATGGAAAGAGGACGCAGAGCAGCCGCCCAGCAGCGCTATACACAGGCGCTGGCCCTCTTTGATTCAGCACACACACGAGCTCCCGCACTCAGCCATCTAAGCTATTTTGAAAGCGGAAATATCTACGCTCGTTTAGGCCAAAGCGACCAGGCAGCCAACGCGTATACGAATGCACTAGCCGCCCAACCCGAGCATGCTGAGAGCAAGCACAACCTCGCTGTTTTACGCGCTGACCAAGGTGATCTACCCCAGGCTATTTCTCTTCTAGAGCAGCTATCTAACTATAGTCCAGCGCTCAGCACATTAGCGCTTTTTTACACTAAAAAAGGCGATTATATCAATGCTGGTGAGGCTCTCCAACGCGCCCTAGCGCTCGCCCCCCACTCACCGGACTTACACCGGCAGCTAGGCGCTCTATATATGCAACAGGGACTATATGACAAAGCCGAACAAGAGCTTATCGCGGCTTGGCAGGTCGATTCAACCCACGTTGAAACGGCGCGCCTACTCGGTCAATTGCACGTAAAAAAACGCATGCCCGAACGCGCACTCCCCTATTTTCTGCACGCACTGGACCTCCAACCCATGCACGTAGAAACGCATTACAATATGGCGATCGCACTGGCCGAATTAGAGCAGCGCGACCAGGCTCAAGCATACATGCAACGTTTTGAAGAGCTAGCGCAGCGATCAGCCCAGATCGCCCAACTACGTCGGTCGTTAGACAGCACGCCAAACGATATCGACCTACATCTGCAACTAGCCAGCCAGTACACAGCCCTTGGGCAGATAGAGCGCGCAGGGAATCATTATCGCGCCATACTCATGATCGACTCGCTGCATATGGATACCCTTGTGCGCCTTTCTAGCCTGCTCCTGCGCCAGGGTGCATACGACGAAAGCAGTGCACTATGCCAGCGGGGAATAGCAGCTGGGACAGACGATCGCCGCACGGGATCGCTGTATTTTACCTCGGGCTACATCCATATGATTGAGCAACGCTATACCAAAGCAGAACGGGATTTTCTGAGTGCGCTCAACGTCGATGCGAAACATGCCGAAGCGTGGAATAACCTAGGCAACCTGCAGCAACTGCGCGGCGACTTCACCGCCGCTCAACATTCTTTTTCACAAGCCATCGGCGCCGATTCTCTCTTTGTGGACGCCCATTTTAATTTGGCCATTCTCTTTCAACGGCGCAGCGAATGGACAATGGCTCGACGGGCCTTCTTCAACGTACTCCGCATCAATCCCGACTATGCCCGAGCACATTACGGTTTGGGCACTCTCTACGAAGCGATGGATTCAACTCAGGCCGCCCTGCAATCGTATCGAGTCTTTCTCGAGCGCGATAGGAGCGACTCTGACTGGCGCAGTCACGCCGAGCAACGCCTAGCAGCCCTGACGGTCACACGCTAATATGAGCAGACTGTTCATACCTGCGGTATTACTTTCGCTGCTAGCCTGTCAGAGTGAACCTCCATCTGAGCCGAGCGAAGTCAACACGACCTCTGTACGCAAGGAAGCATCACACGTGTCGTTCGTCGAAGTCTCATCCGAATTGGGCCTCGACTGGCAGCACGATAACGGTGCGAGCGTGCATAAGTTTTTCCCTGAAACCATGAGCGGGGGCGGTGCCTTTGTCGATTTTGACGGGGACGGCGATCTCGACATTTACGCGCTCAACGGCGGTCCCTTAGAGAGCGCGCCTTCCGCCCGTCCTCCCAACGCGCTGTTTCGCAACGACGGCCGTTTTTTCAACAGCGTAACGGACGCAGCGGGGGCTGCAGATCGCAGCTATAGCATGGGGATAGCGGCCGGCGATATCGACGGAGACGGTGATCTCGACCTCTATCTAGCCAACTATGGTCCCAACGTACTACTGCGGAACGACGAGAGTCGCTTTATAGATATCAGTCGAGTCAGCGCTACAGACGACAACCTGTGGGGCAGCAGCTGTGCGTTTGCAGATTACGACCTAGACGGCGACCTCGATCTGTACGTAGCCAATTACGTGCACTACGATTTAGCCGATGCAGATCGCGATAATACCCCCTATATGTCTAACGCGGAAGCATACGAAGGAAATACCGCAAAGGGATATCCGCACCCCGCTAACTTTCCCGGTTCCCCCGATCGCCTGTATCGCAACGATGGAACAGGGCACTTCATTGAGGTCGCACATCAGGCGGGTATATACGATGAAGGAGGCAAAGGACTGGGCGTCGTTTTTGCCGATTACGACTCGGATGGCTGGCCCGACGTCTACGTGGCCAACGACGCCGTGCGCAACTTTCTCTATCGAAACGGGCGAGATGGCACCTTTGTCGAAGGGGCCGCCCTATCGGGTGTAGCCTACGGACAGGATGGGCAAATGGAAGCAGGCATGGGTGTCGATTGGGGTGATTATGACGGCGATGCACAACTCGACTTGACGGTTACTAACTTCCAAGCAGAACCGAATGCCCTGTACCATAACGAAGGCAATCAATTCTTTTCCATAGAGACGTTTACCTCTGGCACCGGCATGATCACGCTCCCCTACTTAGGTTTTGGCACGCAGTTTATAGACTACGACCACGACGGCGACCTCGATTTATTTACGGCCAACGGACACGTGCTGGACAACATAGAGCAGGTCGATCGCTCAACACAATATCCCCAGCGCAACCTACTTTTTCGCAACGATGGCTCTGCGACCGGTCGCGTGCGCTTCAGCGAAGTTGGACTAGAAGTCGGACTGGTTCAAGAGCGCGTCAGTCGGGGCACTGCAAGCGGAGACTACGATAACGACGGCGATCCTGACCTCTTGGTTTTTAATACTGGTCAAAAGCTCGCCCTCTACCGCAACGATAACAACGATCCAAGCGCACGCTGGCTGTGGATTTCCCTACGCAGCCAGCAGGCCAATAGCCATGGTATCGGTGCACGACTCATTCTATCAACCAAAGACCGCCGACAGGTACGCGAAGTGCGCGGTAGTCGCTCCTATCTGTCGCAAAGCGACCTAAGAGTCCATTTTGGTTTGGGAAAAAGTCAGAGGGCAGAATGGCTCGATATCTACTGGCCATCGGGCGTGAAGGAGCGCTTTGTTGACCTGCAGAGTAATCAGTTTCTCAGCCTGCGAGAAGGCAGCGGTCAACCGATTCCCTAACGCATCCTAGCTAGCAAAAATCGGCCGTAGTCTGGCTGGCCCACCTCATCGGAAACCGTGCGTATATAGCGCTCTGCATCCGCGCGGCGTCCCATTTCGGGCAGTTTCTCGCTGAGTATAGCCAACAAATCGTAAAAGAATAGACGTCGTACCTGTGCATCTCCCAGTGCACCTTCGAGCAATTCGATTCCTGCTCCCTCCAATAAATACTGCGCATAACCGGAGAAAAAATTCGCCAATCCCGGTGATAAATCTGGACTTTGAGCCAGTAGCGATAGGCGCTCCTGCATCGCTTTAATACGTGCTCGTTCGGCTTGGCCTAAGCCAGTAGATAACTGCAAACTTCGTCCCCAGCGCAGCGTTGCCCACATATCTCCCCACGGAGTAAAAGGCTCTTCTAGGCTCGCCGCCCGATAATAAATGGCCGCTCGCTGTATATCACCGCTGGCAAATAGTTGGTCTGCCGCATTCAGCGCAAGAATAGCCGGCCCTTTCCCACTGCGCCACCGCTGATATCCGCTCTGCTCGCCGGGCGCTAATACCTTCCACAGAGAATCCGCCTGTTCAGCCAGCGTCGCAGCCTGTTGCTCGTTACCTCGACTCATCGGCTCTTCGCTGAGTAAGATGTGCATATCGTGATAGACGGCGAGTCGTTCCAGCGGCGTATCGCCCTGTATCGCTTCATACGTTTCGTCTGCGAGGCCAATTGTTTCGCTCGCGCGATCTGAACCAATCTGCTCAAGCAGCACTTCGGCAATCCCCCGGGCCAACAAGACCTGACCTCGCGCAGACGGATGGACGTGATCGTCCATCAGTTCCCAACCAATGCCGGCCGGTGGACTGTATTGGGCAAACAGAGCTTCGCCATCCATCCATGCAGCACCTTGCTCACGGGCCGTTGTGCGTATTATTTCGCTCAGCGCACTGCTGGCTCGCCATGGGGTCGGATCGAGGTCGCGCGCTCGTATATAGGCTCGGCGCGCCTCGGCATCTCTTCCCATCATTTCAAGACAACGACCGCGAAAAAACTGCGTCCACGCACTGGCTCCATACGCCTCGACCAACCCATCAAAGTCATCCAAAGAAGCGGCATAATCTCGAGCATTATACAAATCCTGAGCACGCCCGAGACGATCCTTCCAATCCGCTAAATCGCGACTTTCTACCGGCGGTTCGATATAGGCTGGAGCAAAGCCGCGTTCGTTGCTGGCGACCGTGCATAGAATAGGCACCGCACCGTGTGCGCGGGTCGTCTCAATCATATCGAGCACATTTGCACGCAGATTTTCCTCTGCCATGCCACGGCGCGCATCGTCATCGGCCACCGTCCCTGCAGCAGACATCACGCGCAAAAGCGATGTCGAAACTTCGCCTCCACTTTCCGCTAATGGCTGAAGTGCGCGACGTACAAGCGTCGTCAGTCCCCACTGCATGGCCCTGTAGTGCAGTTCTTTCGCCCACAGAGAGGAACCGCCCTGACTCAGCGATGCGGATCCGTAGACACCGTAGATCTCGTTGTGACCGGTATAGATTACGACCGCATCAGGCTCCAATACCATTGCATCTTCAACGGTGCGTGCCACTGCAAAACTAGAGATAGCTGTAATGCCTAAGTTGAAGACTTCAATGTGCTGATCGGGCAGTGCCTTTTGCAGCATAGCTTGAATATATGCAGAAGCCGTGAGGCGCCGTGGATGGGGATAGCCCTGCACGGTCGATCCGCCAACCACCACAACGCGCAGCGCATTCGGCGGTCGCGGTTCGACAAAGGGATAGGGTGTCATGCGCATTCCGGTGACATCGACACCAGAAAAAAACCGGCGCGCATAGTCGGGATTAATCGAACGCAAGGTCCGTTTCCCGTCTTTGACCAGGTCAACAACGAGGGGGGGGATACGCACATCTAGCGCGTAACGAACACACCATTCTAGGGCAACAACGAGCAAGATGCCCAGCAGCAAAGCCGCAACAGCGGCTCCTCGCGGCCCTAGGAGTGATCTTGGCTCTTGCTCCATTTACTTTAAGGAGACTACTTCAGCGCTTCTCGGCATAACGAGCGAGCGCGGCCTCATTCCAGACGATATTGTTAGCGTACGCCAATCGCAATGAATCGAGAAAAGCAGAGAAGATCTTGGCCTCTTCCTGCTCTCGTAATTTGACGCGGATCGGTCGCTGAACCTGCTTAAATGGAATCGCTTCTTTCTCAATCGGCTGATTGAGTCTGAATACGCTGTAGCGATCCTGCACTTCCAACGGTCCGTTAATCACACCTACGTCCTTATCATTACTATCGCCGAGAAAGGTTCGATAGGGAGATTGGAAAAGAGAGGCAATTTCTACGCGACCACTGTCAGCGAACGCATGTCCCCCGAGTGTTTCCATACCGGGTCGCACGGAGTGACGGACGGCCAATGCTTCTAGCGATACGCCTTGGCGCGCCTGTTCAAGTATAGCAGCGGCCTCTGCCTCTGTATCGACCAACACTTCGGTCAAGTGGATCACCCCAGGGAGTTTCTTGTACGTATCGTAGTATTGCTCGTAATAGGCGCTAACGCGCTCATCAGGAATCTCGACTTTGCCGTCTACCTGCTCTAGGCGAACTTGGTTGACCATGAGCGCCGTTCGGCGCTGATCGCGAAAGGTCAAGATATCAGCATCGTTAAAGCGGCCTTGGTCACGCGCTTCTAATACCATGAGCGAATCAGGTAAAATCCACCGCTCTATTTCAGCAAAAACTGCCGCGCTGTCGGGTGGCAATGCGCCCTTTTTTAAGTCGCGTATCCCCCGCACCGCATCACCGACTAGAATACGTCCCCCCTGATAGGTGATAAATTCTTTCTTTGCTTCTTCCGGTTCTAAACCTTGGCGAAAGAGCCCTGCCAAAACCTCCCGTACTCGTTGGCGTTCCATGCGCACACCGCGCACTGCACCCAGCGAATCAACGACGGCTTCACGCCGCTCTGCCCATTTGACCTTGGCCATGCGCTTAGCGATATCATCCCTCAACGCGTCATAGCCCTTGCGCCGTTTTTCTATAATCTTAACGACCTCCCATCCATCTTTCGTACGGATGGGTTCACTAAATGCGCCTTCTTCCAAAAAGAAGGTCGCCTCGCGCAGGGCGGGCACGACATCGCCCTGTCCAAAAAAAGCGCCCAAATTACCGCCTTTAATCGCATCGTCCGCGCGCGAATATTTTTTGGCCACTTCAGAAAAAGGCGTCCCTTTCTTTAGTTCCTCAATTACGAGGCGCGCATCTTCCTCGCTCTCAGAAAGGATATGGGCGGGCCATACTTCCCACCCTAGGTCAAATTCCTCGTAGGCTTCTTTCAGTTCGCTCTCTTCTACGCGCAGCTGCCGATCAACCAGTTCAATTGAAACCTTCTGCACAAGGCGTTTATTGGTCTCGGCATCAAGGACTTGAACCAGGCCGGGCAAGGTGTCAATACCTCTTTTCTCAGCCTCGGCTAGCATGATTTCCCTATCCACCAAATCCTGCACATAGCCGCGAATCGCACTTAGGTCTTCACGTTCAGCGAGCAAATGCTGCGGCAGACTCGCGATAAAAGCCGATATATCATCTGCGGTAATAGCAACATCTCCAACCTGCACAATGCTTGAATCAGCGACTTGCACGTCACTCTTTTCGGCACATCCACCCCAAACCAACGCGATCGTTAGCCACGCCCATGTGGATCGGATCATCTACAGTTATCTCCTTCACGATACTTTAAACACAAAGCGACGCGACATCGCCAAAGCAATGCCGCGCCCGAATCGTACAAAACCTATAAAACGGTTTAAGTTCAGCGTTTACTTGGCGCTTCCATTAGCGACTCTACTACCGTCAGGATAAACGCGGCCAATTTCACGCTGAAAGAGCATCTCTACGTCCGTAGTCTCCACCGGATCGCCCTTGTAGTCAAAGCGAATTACGACGTCATCAATGTGCACTGTCAGCAGGTCCACATCGTGTGCCAGAGGTTCAAAGACGACATATCCTTCGCTCTCCTGAGCTGAGAAAATCTGCTCGTTCTGATACATCGTTCGACGTAAGATACCGTCGCGCTCTTTCCAAACGATAAACGAGTTTCCTGGAATACCCGGAGAATCTCCTCCACTCCCCCCCCCAGCATACCTGCGGTAGTAGATCGAGAGTTGCTCCCTCGTCAACGCATAGTATTTCCGACCATTAGAAGTCGTGATATACACTTTTTCCGGATTGAGATAGACCTTGGGGTATTCGTAATTGGAAACGTTGAGGCGAAAGATCGTCCACCGCTTCGGCGTATCTCCGGTATTAAAATACTCTGAATTTCCAAACGTATATGGGTTGCGCGACTCTGCCCCATCAGACGAGTATGCGCTGAACTGACGGTTGAGCTCTTCATCGGTCATCGGTCGCAGCGTAATGGCCAAACGCGCCTGATTGTACGTAACGCTACCATCATCAGCGACTTCCTTGTTTTCTCCCTGCTCGGCTTCGCTCAGCGGCTGAAGATCCTCTGCATAATAACGGTACGAACAACCGGACCAACCAATTGCTGCAGCTAGGAGGAGCAGATGAACCATTTTTAGCATGGCACTCACCTTATTCCAAACCGGCGTAAACCGTTACGAACATCGCCGTTTCGGTACGCGCTTTTTCCGCCGACGCGCGATCGATGCGCGCGATTCGCATCCCCGCTTGGGTCCACAAGTTATACCCCTGATAGTCGACGTTGTTAGTAAACTGCAGCGCGTAGACCAGTTCGTTGCGATCAGAGCGCAACTGACTGTCCTCTAGCTGCTTTCGGTACTGCTCCACGAGTAAGTATTCAAAACCCGTCTGCAGTTCCGTGCGCGAGAGAATCGGCACACGACCAATCAGCGAGAAGAGCTCGCGCAGTTCCGTAGTCGCTACACGCACCTGCGTATCCTCTTTTTCAGCTGGACGTTGACGCTGAAACTCGCTCTTCCAACGGGGCTGAAGTTTTACAATGCCCAGATCAAAGGTGTAATCGAGTTTGTTAATAATGCCAAGAAAAGAAGATGCTTCGCGTATGTCCTGCTGTTCAACAGGCCGCTTGTCGTAGCCGACCTGATTTACGACTTCCCATTTCACGCGATTCTTGAACTGCAAACGATCGCTGCTATACTGGTAGCCGAAATAGAATGTATTGGCCCACGCATCGCGAAACGGCAGCGGATCGGTATAAGGAACAAAAGCTCCACGCGAGCCTTCGCGAACGACCCACTCGATCATATCGTCGCGAATGTCGTCCTGCACGCGACGCAAATTGTTAAACACCTGAACTCGACCGCTACGAGCAAAATCGCGATCGTATGTTAGCATGACATAATTACTGACATTAGACCGATCATCAGCGAGCTGGCGTTCGTCCAGACGACCAACGGTTAAACGCGCTTCGGGACCAAGTTGCGTTCCAACATATGCGTTGTATCCGCGACGATCCCTCTTGTAGAGATAGTCAGGTAAGTTGTCGTTTTCAAAGCGGTCGACAATACCATTGTTGTTCATATCGACGCCGAACAGAAACTCCGGACGATCGGACGCGTAGCGCAGAAAAGGCTCCTCGTAGTCAGGCATGGCGTTTTCGCGCACGTCCGAATCGTTCTGGTTAAAATCGTTCACAAAGTCGTTGTTCTCGTCGTATCCAGGAAAGATCCGGGTATCCTGCGAGAAACTGGAACGAAGCCAGTCGGGGTTTCTATCTTGGTCGTCGTTGTCGTCCACAAATTCATACACAAAGCGCGTATTATCATCGTAGTTTATGTCCGCCGCATCGTTCTGCGTACCCGCCAGATATGCGCTGGTGCTGTAGCTCGGATCCACGTTGTATACTTCACCAAAAGCATAGTAGGGATAGGCGCGCTTGTACAGGTTGACAAACCACGCATCGGCCGAGCTATTAAAGGCACGGTGCTTCGTGACATCGCTTTCCGAACGGCGGGGATAGCGAAAGTGCTGGCGGTTGCGATCCCACTCACCTGACAGATAAAAGCCCCCGACGTCGGTCACATCGATCGTCACACCGAATATTTCGTTGGCCACGGGCAGTCCGTAATTAACGCGAACAAAGCGCTGGTTCGAACCGTCCTGCACATTTCCATCGGCGCGAACGGTGCGTTCGGGAATACCTTCGGAGAGCAGCACGGGCTGTCCGTTGGAGTTGAGCTGGCGGTTGGAAGTCACGTCAATTCGATAATCGTTGGCCAACAGCAGCTGAAATTCGATACTCTTAATCTGCTCGGGCTGCGGACCGAACGAGTTGCGGTATTCAGGACCCTCCAGATCGTAGACCAAAACAATGATTTCGTTGCCGTCAGCGGAAAGATAACCTTCGCGGCGAAAACCGCCCTGAACGGAAGGATGAAAATCGAGAATATTGTTTTCGCCAATGCGACGACGGTTACTGATTTTTCCGCCATCAATCGTCGTTATAATCATTTCCTCTTGGAAGTAAGCAGCACCTGCGATACCGTCTTCCGGCGAATCGTCACTCAAACGCACTTCAATGCGCGAAACATCGGCGTTATTCTGACCTTCGGTAAGCGTACCGCGGAAGGGATTACCCTGGAAGGCCTGCCCTTTGGTCTGTGCGTTGAAAGCGCTCAGATACGTCGCTCCCAGCTTAACGAAGTCGCCAATCTGCACGGTACCTCTACCGCCGATCAAGTTCGTATCGTTCGAACGCTCGCGCCCCCCACCGGTCGTATTGCCCGTGGTACTACCCGTAGCACCTGGCGAAGAAGGACGAGAAGCGAGAAAAGTGGCCTCGTACTTATCCGTGGCCAAGTCCAACTGGATACCGGCAAACGTGGGTTTGGAAAACGTCATCGGCGTCAACGTTGTGCGAATTCGATCGCCGATGGTCAACGCATAGGCGTATTGACCTTTCTGGTCGGACGCGATTACCACACCCGAAAACCAGCTGCCAAAGTTGGTCGTCTTAAAGAGGTTACTACCTGCCGTCTGCGGCGCAGAAACGCGCCAGTCATAAATGAGCTGACCACGGGTAATATAGTTGCCGTATAAATCGTAGAAGTAAAAACCCTCTTGCGTCGTATTGACATAGCGCTCGTACTTCCGCCGCGCGTAGTTGGTATAGTCCTGCTGCCTCCACTGATACTCATTGAAGAGCTCTTGCGGTACATACCACTTTTTTACGGCCGGATCCAACGCGTCAAAGAGAACGCCTGAACCCGTCGGCTCGTAGAAGAGTTCGCCACCGCGCCGCACACCCAAGCGCGAACCGAAATCTTCTTGCGCAAATGCCATTCGACATTCGACCAGCGCGGCTACGGCTGCTACGAGAAAAAAGATGCTTTTAGCTTTGTTCACGAAAACCCTCCCTTATTCACCAGCATTTGTTCGAATATCTGGCCCAAATGCACGAATATCGTCAATATGCCACGTTGATAATGCGCATCAGTTCACTGTCTCCCTGATCAGCTTCGACAATGATGCGGCAAATATACATACCTGGAGGCACCAAGGCCCCCGATGAATCGCGACCGTCCCAACGAAACTCTTGCGTGCCTACTTTGCCGACGGTACCGGCTCCAAGGCCACGCCCGATCATGCGTCCGCCAAGGTCAAAAATCTCGACACCCAACGGCCGCTCTTCCAATACTTTGAGCAATGCAAAACGAACGACGAGTTCGTCGTTTACACCGTCACCATTCGGCGTAAAGATCGCTCCCATATCGACATCCTGAATTAGCTCTTCACTCAAGGCCATAAGGCTGACGCGAGCGGTCGACGACTCAACCAATTCCGTCGCATCTTTTGAAGAGGTGTCAACGCGCTGAAAAACGCCCTCTTCACCATCTGAAGAGCGGACAAAACTGCTAAACTCAACGCCTTCTCGGAAGCTCTGGGACTCAAACTGAACTTCTACGATGGCGTGTCGTCCGCCCCGCAGGTTTCCGTTGACTGATATCGGAAAACGCATCCACAGCGAATCGCTTTGCGTAGCCATAATCATGAGCTCTTCCCCCGCTTCATTGCGGAAAGAGCCGTCTGCACCACGGCCGTAAAACTGCGTGAAATCTGTCTGAACTGCGGTTGTTAACGAGGCCGTAGGATCGACAAGAGAAGCTCGCTCGGATACGGAAACCGTACCAACGCGCACGCCTTTTAACGCTGAGGCAAGCGGCGTAACAATCAACACTTCGTTAAAACCATCTCGCACCGTCACGTCTGCCGGATCCGGTGCAGCCGCGCGAATGAAATAGGAGAAGCTCTGCGGAGACAGCGGATCGACGCCCGTGGGTGCAACGTAATCAACAGGCTGCGAGATGAGTTCGGTTACGGGACGTCCCTTGCCTTCATCCGTCAGCAGAGCAAGCTCACCAGCGAGTTCCAGCGACAGCGGCGGTGCGAGATCGACGCGCAATGCACGGACTCGAGCTGTCTTAAAGGGATCCTCAGAAGAGATATTGACGCGGATCTGCAAAAACTTACGCGGATTCGGCGAGGTAACCGTCGCCTCGTAACGCCCGTTAGTCGGTGCGTAGGATTCACTCCACTCACTCCAACCAACAAAAGCGAGTTCGCCGTCGCGATCATAGGAAGAACGGGGTTCGCGGCGCAGTTTCTTACCGTCTTCATCAATGAGTCCATCGCCGTCATTATCGATTAAGTCGATGGGATCTTCATCCGTCACGCCATCGCCGTCGTCGTCAACTCGACTCTCGTGCCGCTTATTGTCGGGCAGCGTTTGCCAAATATCCCAAGCCAGCCATTCTAATACGAGTGAATCGTAGACTTCTTTAGTCACCTCTTGGCGTTCTTCAGCACCGGCGATTTCAACCACTTCGTAATACGTGTAGTTCGTATCCGTCTGATCAGAGGTCCGCGTCTGCACTTGAAGGCGCACATCGGGATGGTTTTCCAACGGCTCAATGCGCTCAATGACCTGTCCCGTTACAGGGTCTGTATCGCGGATGATCACGTCCCCCTCCCAAGAGATCTGCGGCAGGGTTTTGCGAATGAATTCACCGCGTGCATCGGTGAGCGAAATCGGGGGCGAGTAGGCCCAAACACTTACCGGATATCCCTCACCGTATAGTTGGATTTCCCCTAAGGTAGCGAGCGAACCATAGCGTCCTGACTGCTGACCCGTTACATCAATATCTCGAACCTGGAGAAAGCGTATCTTGCGCGGCGCAAATGTCTCCCGGAAGATACGAACGACCTGGTCGTGGTTGTCTACATGCTCCGCCGAAATGATATTGTCCCACTTGAGCCCCTCTTCCAACTGGGGAAAGTCATCGCGCTGGTTCATGCTAAGCGGTTTGAGCAATGTCCCATCGGAAATCAGAATATCGGGCCCCAGGAAAGCCCCCTGATGACTCTGGTTAATGCGCTTGTTTACAACAGAGATATTATCGACCCAAAACACGGCTCCTAAATCGTACCATGCCGTTCCCTTGAGATAGATCGGCGACCACGTATTAGCCTGCCATTCAGAGTCGTATAGCCCGTCCGTAGCCAGTTCAGGGGCACCCAATCCACCGTTCTCGTAGGAAGCTCCACCGCGCTTCTCCGGCTGCAAAGCGTAATTATCGCCCTTAGCCCAAACCTGTACTTCGGCTATGCGCGGCACTTCTCGGCTGAAATAGAGAATGGGACCCCGCTTTTCTTCGGGCAAGGCTTCATATTTATCACGAGCGCTCAAACCATTTTCGTCGTCCAGCAATTCAACGAGCAGGCCGCCAGCCGTCAGGCGCTGGAATACGAGCGCACCTTTCCGCTCGTTCGGCAGCGCCTCATAGAGCACGCGCCCCTCTTCGCCAGCACCTAGAAAAGCGTCTCGCCATAGATCCGAATCCGTTACCTTGATGCGAAGGTACTGCAGGAACGTGCCCGCAATATCGGGTAGGCCGTCCAAATCCCAGTCGGCCCTATCTAACGGGGTAAGCGGAAACGTCATCTGCACGTATCGTCCATCCGTGCCGGGCGTAGGCTTGAGTGCAAGCGCATTGATCGACTCAGAGCCACCGCCCGCACAGGTTGTACCTCCAGCGTAACCAGCCCCCTCGTCGCGAACACACTGAGCAATCTTACCAGCGGCGAAATTAGTCGATACCTGACCAACAAGAGAAAAATTAAGACTATTGCCCAACGGAAAGGGAAAGCGCTCACCCATTGAGGCAAATAGCGCGAACGCTTTCATCGGCTCGCCCAGAAATTCTTCTCCGACCTGCCCCGCAGGAAAAATTACCGTAACGCTGTCGACGTAGACCAACCGCCCCAAATCGATTTCCAACTCCCACTTGCGCAGGTCATCAATAGAAAACTCGTGGTTTTCGGCGAAGCGACGCTCGTAGTTAGAAGCGACGGCTGGCTCCCAGTACGTTTCCAAATTGCCGTCGAGCGCGGCAGATGCCCGAACACCATTTGTCAAGGCGCTTGCCCCTCCGCTGACGAGATCTCCACCGGCGCGCACCAAGTCGCTGTAGGTGAAATTAGAAGCGGTCGGCCCAACATTGATGTTGCGACGAAAGAACACGGGCCGCACTCCTTCTGTATCGACCGCAAAAATATCGGCATCCGTAATAGGCACGTTGAGCGAACTAACCAAGTCGTTCTGGTAACTCCAATTCAGCCAATGCGAGGCTCTATCTACTCGTATTGAATTACCGAATAGCCTGTATGCATCTCCGACCTGCGATATAGCCGGGGTCACAATCAGAACCGCTAATAGAGCAGCACGACACACATTTAACAGATGATTCATAGTCATTTTCCCTTACATTGAGGGATTATCAGACGGAATGCCGTATCCCGCCTACCGCACCTAGTAAGCGACTGAAATGAGCCGAGTGCGGGCATCGCCCGCGTCATCAGCCTTAGTAGATAGACGCAGAATATACAAGCCTGGCGGAACGATATTACCCGCTTCATCTTTGCCATCCCACTGCTCGGAATACCCACCAGAGTTAAGCGAACGCTCGATCGAACGCACGCGCTGGCCATTGAGGTCATAGACTTCGAGCAGCACGGCGCGCGGCGTTAGCAAACGCTGAATATCAAAACGCACTTCCAACTGGTCATTTATACCATCGCCGTTGGGTGTGAACGGATTGGGAAGCGTTTCAAAATTGGCGACCAAATTGCTGCCTTGAGCTGAAATATCAGCGATAACCGCTAGCGAGTTGCGATCCGACAGCTGTTCCGTTGCATCAAAATCTAAGACATCATCTCCCTCCACCGGCTGTGGTAGAAAGAGAGCGAGCGTATCCGCAGATGCGCCTAGTGTCAAAATACCGTTCTCGGTAAATTGACGCTGGTATTCGGAAGACAGCGTGTCCAGAAAAACGTTGGCAGCGAAGTTGGTGCGAAAATCAATGACTCGCGCACGAAAGTTGACTTTTACAACCGCCTGACGGTCCAGCCCATCGTCTCCTGGCTCAATTGCGGGAAAGCCAATAACAAACTGCCCATCGTCGACGTATAGCGTGCTAAACTCGCCGTCGGCAGCGTTGGCTCCATCTCCAGGAACCAACGAACGAATGTCCCCATTCTCGCCATGGATCGACACGGATTGGATATCGGAAACGCGAGCGGGCGTGAACACCTGCAAACGGTTGAAGCCGTTATTGTCTGCTCCGAGCTGCGCCTTAATGGCCATAGAAAACGTGGTATCCGCACCTGCTAACACGTCAACAGCAGGCGCGATCTCGCCTATAACCGAATCTGTAATCTGCGGAGCAGAGTATTCGAAACGCAGGTTGCGAACAATTGTGGCGGACTCGGCCGAAAGACTCTTAAACTCAACTTCAATCTGAATGAAGGGTCGTCCACTCGGCGAATTGATTAACTGGCCATTCGTAACCTGCTGCACTCCGCTCCAGTACTCTAAATCGGGCTCAATCTTTCGGCGTAGATTACCGGGTAATGCCTGGTATTCTGCCCGCGTAAGACGCACAGCCTCTCTCTCTTCAGGCAACAATGCGCTAAATATTTCACGGACTTCTAAGTTGAACTGCGGGTCGTTCAAGTCGATTTCTTGGCCACGCGTTTTCGAACCCGCACGCCGATCGATAACAATAGCCCCCTCCGGCACCCATTCAACCTGCCGCTCAAACTCGTTAACCCTAAAAAGGACTTCGGGTTCGGCATTCACGCCGGTTTGGACGCGTACGATAGCACTCGACTTAGTGGGATCGCCCACTTTTTCTTCATCCCAAAAAATGCGCCCCAGCGTTGCCGGCGGTAACGGCAGTGCAACTGACTTATAAATCGCCTCTGGGACAAAGCCATCAGCAAAAAATTCCATTTCGCCTAAATCGTAGTCCAACTCCGTTTGAAAGTCCATCCGCGCATAGCGCATTTTGGTAGGCGGGTCAAAAGAGACTGCAACCGTATCCTTTACGTTAACAGGGGCACTCTCCTCGGGAACAAAAGTCGGGAACGTAGGTGCGATACGAGTAAATGTAGGAAAAGCGAGCTGGCCTACGGTTGGATCGTCCAAGCTCAAACCAGCAATCGTTTTTTCCGTGCCGGCAATCCCTCTGTAGAACGTGTAGGAGGAAATGCGGATCGGCATTTCAGGGCTCGGGTAAACGCGCATCATGCGGATCGGAAAAAAACGTCCCAGATCGACGTATAGCGTCCAAATCTGTTTTACATCCTGCCCCACTCGGTCAATTCGTTCAAAGTGAGTAAGGGGGTCACCGTCAAATACGCGGCCAAGGCCTTCCTGAAGACGCTGCAGAGTTAGTGCACGCTCAAATATACCGAGGGTCGTCAGATTCAATCCCTTATTATACTTATCGCCCCCTGGCGGACGCGGAAACGATTCGGCCACGTTTACAAGGGCTTCAACGGTATCAACACCTGCCATGTGCAGGAGTTGAACGTCAGCTAGCGAACGGGGAAAATCGCCCCAACGCGGGATAAGAATATCCCCAGCAGAAACGATTCGTTCACCGACGGAGGCATCAACGAATGCTACGACATCGGCCCGAGCTATATTTTGCGAAAATTCAAAAAGAATTGAGTCGACGCCTACGGTTTCGGCATCGACAACGGGGACGGATACCTTGCGTAAAGGTTCGATCGGCGCAATCCCATCTGGAAAGCGCGCAAGATCAATGGCTTCAAGATAGCGCTGTTCAGAAATCGGTCCCTGTTGGGCATCGCCCCAGGAAATATCTTGCGGAATAGAAAAGATTTTGAGTTCAGCAGGGCTTTCCCCTACCAGTGCCACTAAAACCAAAGCGGCGATGCAAAGTGCCAATCTCATTCCTTGTCTCTCCGGGTGAGATTTCCCAAGTAAAAAAGGGCGAGATACAAAAAGGCGGGAGGATCACATCTCTGTATATGAGTTGAAGAGAGGGGAATTTTTCCCCTCTCTTCAACAGAGCAATACAACGCTTTTAAGCGCTTAAATTACTCAACAGAGGCCTTGATACGACCCCAAGAATCGCTCTCAACAGCCGTGCCACCGCCGGCGCCAACCAGGCGACCGTCGGCAAAACGCTCAGCATAACGCCACGTAGCGGCCTGACCGGTCAACGTGTGGAAAGCGCGATAAGCGGAGGGCTCGGTGTCGAAGTCAGGAACCGAAACCTGGAAACCGATGATACCACCGTCAACCAAGTTAGAGGCCTGGCTGTCATCGGGGCTGTTCCAGATCAAGTCATCAAACGGCGTGACGTAGAACTCGAAGATCGAGGTCGTCGGGCCTTCGCCGACCGAACCACCACCACCATCAGCGTAGGGCAGAGCGTTTACCCACTCGGCACCAGCGCCCTGATAACCAACGTGACGACCGTCGGGGGTATCAGCAATGGCGACATACTGCTGAGCAGTACGGTTGTTGTTCAGCAACTTCTCGTCGTCGGTCCAGTTCTCGTCAGCCGAACCCGTGTAGTCACCACCCGTGTGGTCACCGTCGAGCATGAACTCGATGGCGTCGTGACGCCAGAGCTGACCAAGGTCACCACCAGCATACTCGTTGACATACACGTTATCGACGCGCTCCATAGCCATGTAGATGGTGCTGGAGTTTCCGTTCCAACCCAACCAGATGCGGTAGTCGAGGTCAGCCGGGTCATACTGGGCGCCCTCACCTACGGTCGGATCCTGATAGAAATCGGTCGTGACGAGAGGAGCGTCGCCAACGACGTCTTCCCAGTCAGCGACGCTGACGTCGCGGATGTCGATGTCAGCCAAATCAGCATCGGGAATCTCATAAATCAAGTAGATGGACTCACCGATGTGGGCGCTAGCGGTACCGCTCATGCTGCCGACGAGACCAGCAGCGATCAGAGAGAGTAGAGACTTTCTCATTTTGTTTGGACTCCTTCCAAAAGATCTTTTGAATCACAACTAAAGAAGGTTCTTACAGCATCGGTTTGATGCTGCGCGAAAACTGAAAACACAGACGCATTTTCAGGAAAAATCTATTTTCCCCATCACCTCCTTTCGCAGTGGAATGCGCAAAAACAGCGTGCCATGGTCGTCTCCTCACAAATGAGAAGCGACGTGTTTAAAGATAGCTAACTGCAATTTGGTAACGATATAATATAATAATCAAAACACGGTGTCAAGTGCATTATGGCACTCCTAAATAAGGGCTAAGACACAATAAAATAATATGTTATGGGCTTACTATTCGTAAAAACAATCTAATTTTCGGTTCCCGCTTCTCTCTCTTTAAAACGTATTTGCTTTACGTGGTGCATCCCGATCGAAAAAGGGCCTGCTGCGGTCCGACCCGTTAGCGCCGCATTAACCCGCTCGTAATAGCTCTTGTCGGTTTCGCCTGAAAGCCGGACTATGCTGGCCTCAACCGTCCCCATGACCGTGCGGCCATTCCAGTAGGTAGCCGTAATAGGACGTAGCTCCTCGGCAGCACCGCTATCATCGAAATCAATTTTGTCGACCTTATCTAAGGGAATGAATCGCTTGTTACGACCGCGTAAGAAATCGAGCCGCTGCTTTCCGCGAAAACGCAGGTCTTCGACTTCAAAACGCTGCCCTTCCAAGGTGATAATTGTTGCTCTGAGGATTAATTCTTCCGGAACCTCTTCTCCTTCGGGATGTTGCAAGATGACTTCTCTCACATCTCCGACGAGTATGAAGAATGGTCCCAGTGACGTGGCACCGGTAAACCGCCGTCCGCTACCTCCACCGCCGATCGCATCCTGATGAGGGGCAGCCCCACCGCCGCTGATGACAACTCCCTGCACCCGCTTTCCCGACCGCATACGGATGGCGACCGACTGCTCTTCGTCGCTAGGTTCGCCGTCAAAACGCATGCGATCAATGAGGGCAAAGGAGAGCATTCGGCGCTGATCATCAATGTATACCTCGATTTCCTGCCGTCCTTGGTAAGCGAATCGCTCTACCTGATGCTGGTTGCCGTAGCGATCGACCACTACAGCCTCGGCAGCCAAACTGCTCGTGACGTATAGAAGCATCAGCGCGACAGCGTATAGGAAGGCCATTTTATATCGAGTCGGCCCCACTGTAAATTTCATATAGAATGCTCCGGACTACTGTTGGTCGGTCTCGTCGGCCGCCCCTTCTCCGGGCTGTCCAGGAGTCGGAGGAGGACCGATAATTATGTTCTGCGTCTGCCCCATATTGACCTGCACCGGGCGTATTTCGTCACTTCCACTGCTGGCGAGGTTTTCAATGCGAACTTTATACTCTCCGGTCGGAACGATAAAGTAACGCACCTCGGTAGACGTCATACCACGTCCCAGCACCGTTCGCAGGTTGTAGTCGTAGATCAAAAACGGCACCTGACGGCGCTCGCTACCCTCAAAGAAAATGAGTTGGAAGCGACCAATGGGGATGGTAACATATGCTTCCTGCCCCATATAGATCTCTACTTCTTTTTCTACGCTGTCCTCTACATCTGTATTTACGACGACTAAATACGAACCGGGCGGCAGATCAACATACTGAGGGAAAGCACCATATCCCGACTCATAGCCAATCGGCGAGCTAGCCGCTGAACGCGGCGATTCGGCATAGACCTCATCCCCCGTCTCATTATCCAGCACGTAAAAATTTACCTCGTTAATACCACCCGTCTCTAACATGAGACGCCCCATACCCTCGGCGATGGGCGGCGGACCGTAGCTAGCCCCACTTCCGGTTGAAGCGCATCCACCTAGTGCAACAACTAATACAAGGGGTATACTCGCCCAACGGAAAAATTGCAACCAGTTCACTCTCATTTTAAATTCTCCTTTGATATGTTCGCTGTCCGGCCATAGCCCGAGCAACGCCCAATGATCGGACATCCCAGCTATTCCAAGCTCACGAGCACAAAATGTCGCGCTGGATCTGTAATCGATCCAACATGAGCGCGAAAGAGCGCCTCGTCGGTCCATACCTTTGGATAGGAGACCGGCGTAGAAACCCCGCGCTTTAAAAGATCCTGCCAAAATACGCTATTCTGCATGGCAAAAGCGCCCGCGACCAAGAAAAACTGCCCCCCCTTAGCAGCGAGGCTATCCAAGCGCGCCGAAGAAAATTCATCTGGCGTTATCTGCCATCCCTTGCGATGACAGTAGTATAACATGGTCGGGCTCTGCGCGCGAAAGGGCGCTCCGGCATTTTCATCCAGATCACCCACCACGAGCCGTGCATCCGGCGGCAATTTCGCATTGATGAGTTGTCCAGCGCGAAAGCAGCTCTCGTAATATGCATGCACGTTGTTGGGCTGTTCATAATAAGGCGTTAACGCATGTGCTCCGTAGGCCAATGTCGCCGTCGCACAAAGGCCTGAAAAGACGACGCGCCGCAATCCAAGGGGTTTCCTCTCTGCCAACCAAGCCACCCCATAAGCAGCAAACAGCGCCCCAAGGGGCACAAACGGTAGCTGATAGTAGTGTAGCTTTCGATTGCCCTCAGGGACGAGAAATAGGTACAGCAACAGACCCAAAAACCAGCCCCATAAAACGGGATGACGGCGTTCGCGCAACGCGCTATACACACCTAGGGCGCATGCAATGGCTCCAACGGGTGTGTATATCACATCGATAAATCGCCAGCCCATTTGCCTATAAAAACCGAGAGACCACAACACGCTGCGATCCCATTTATCATACCCGTAGCGATTCCAAATGCCAAATGTCAGTCCCGTCTCGTGGAACAGATTCGCCGCATGGCCATACCACAACGCAGCCGGGACAAGCACGCAGACAGCATATAACCACAGTGAAGGACGCAGAGCAAATCGCCAACCCCACCGCTGAAGCGCGAGGGCAACCAGTGGGAAACCCAAGTAGAGCGTAGGAATTTTTACCAGAAAACACAGGGCAGCACTTAGCGTAGCTCCAACTGCAAACTCCTTCTTGCCACTCTCAGCCCAGTAGTCGAACAGCAGCAACGCAGAAACACTTAGGAACAGCATGAGCGGTTCGGGCATAAATACGCGCCCGAAATAGATGTTCAACGGAAAAAAGAGAAAGAAGAAAGCAGCCCAAAGCGCGGTAAATTCGTTGCGGAACAGGCGGCGAGCAAAGACAAATAGGAGACCGGCCGTGGCGACAGATAAGACCGAGGACAGCAGCCGTCCAAGCCAGTCGTATGCTCCTCCAGATATACCGTAAATAGATGCGACCAGGAACGGATAGAGCGGAAAGTTCATCTCCACATAACCCGCTGTGGCCCCGCGCCAGTCGACGCGAGGCCACAATAAATCGTATCCCTCTTCGAAATAATTACGCGCAATCGCCGCCGTATCGGTCTGGCGCCACGCCTGTTTATCGATTAGCGGTGCGTCGAGTTCAAACCAGCGCACGGCCAGCCCCATCACCATCAGGGCCAGTAACCAACGGCGCACAGCCTGCTGCGACATAATCCGCTTAGAAGGGACGCCAGTGAGGAGACATATCGTCGCGATCGTCGTTGTCCGTTAGGTTGACTGGTAGACCCACAGGAGAGTCCATATCGTCCAAATCAAACCCTCTCGTAGAGACGCGGTATATATCGTAGTCGTCTGCGTCCATCTTGCCCGCATAGGCAAGTGACTTTCCGTCGCCGGACCAAGTAGGCTCCTGCTCGTAGGTCTTTTCTGCGATAGAAATGCGCACGCGACCACTTCCATCGGCATTCATCAACATCAGTTCCTGCCCACCGTATTGCTCGGAATTATAGGCGATACGTTTACCCAAGGGATCCCACGCAGCAAACCAATCGTATTTCTTGTTATCTGTAAGGCGCACTCGGTTCGAACCATCGGCATTCATCAGATAAATTTCATCGTTGCCGTCAAAGGCCGACGAAGTGAAGGCGATATGTTTTCCGTCAGGCGACCAAGATGGTTCGCGCCCCTCGACGAGCTTGCGCTTGTTGCCGCCATCGACATCCATCAGCCAGATAGATTTGTCTCCGTCGCGCTGGCTTTCAAAAGCAATCGTCTTTCCATCGGGCGACCAAACGGCGCGCTGATCACGCTCGGCGTGCTCTGTCAAGCGCTGGTGATTCGAACCATCGGCATCCATCGTATAAATATCGAAATTCGTCATCACATCCCCGCGGGTGTATAGAATCTTTTGTCCGTCTGGCGACCACGAAGGATGCTGCTCAAATTCAGGTGTATCGGTCAACTGATGTCGTTCAGAACCATCGGCACTGATGGTGAACAGATCCCAATTACGCGTTTTTTGCGGCGTCGAAGCATAGAGTATAGTGCCTACAAGCGCTTCATTGGCATTGCTACCGGGCGGCACATCAAAAGTGATTTTGTAGTCTTGCACGCCGCTAATCGGCGGCGCCTCTAGTTCGACAACGCGCGTATCGAGGTAGCCCCCCGCCGATATATGGACGGCGTACGAACCGCTGCGCAGTTCAATGTCGCTATCAGCGCTGGGAAAAACATACGTACCGGTCTGTACAAGGTTGTTGAATTTGTACTGCAGATCATTGGCATCAAGGCGCACCAACTGTCCATCGCCTCCGTTGATCTCCACAGTAACCTGGTTCTTCCCGCACCCAGCCAGCAGGACCAAGACGGCCAAGAATGAAAGAGCAAAGCGCATATATCCCTCCCCAATGTGTTGATAAAACATCAATCTAATCCGCTTAGACGCCTTAGTTGACCATCAATTTGATCAACGACATCCGGTAAATCGGTCAAATTTTGAGCCCGTATCGGCTCACCGACGCGAAAAAAGACGCGTGAGCCAGGCCGCGCGTAGCTTTCGTATTCGATGCCGATTGGTATCATAGGCACTTCTATGCCCGTCGCTTCCTGCGTCTGCAACAGGTGTTCGACAATTTCCTTTTGCAAAGGACCCATATGGTCCTGGTAGCGCATTCCCTCTGGATGGGAGATAACAAGCTCGCCGTTACAGTACAACCAGGACAAGTAAGCCTGCAAATAATTGTTCGCTGCGCGCGCCCGCTCAATGGCCGCACGCCGTTCCTCGCGATTCTTTAATCTGCGCACATCTTTGGGACGGGTAACCTTGACACCGCCGGCCAGTTCCAAAACCCCCCACAGCCCGCGCTTCATGACAAAAGTCGCGAAGCGGCCGGTATAGCGATACAGCGAAACCCCTTCGACGAGTATATCGCGATACGCATGATGCTTGGGCAACAGCAGGCCCGCTCCTTCTCGAGGCAAATGTTCCACCCCCTCTGCCACGACCCGATGATAGCGCAGCAAACCGGCGCTACACAGGCGCACGGCATGGGCAAGCGCATCAATTCGGCGAAGGCTCAGCTGGTCTTCAGGTGGTTCGCTCATAGAGAGGGAGCTATTGAAAGAGTTCTTTTATTTTTCCCCAGGTACTCTCGTCGATATCGGTGCTGATGTGCCCTGTAGACAGAGAGCGCACAATGCGTTCCATATCGTTTCCGCTTCCCTGAGAGTGGGGTTGACCATCGGCATTGAGGAGCAGAGCAAAATCTCCCTGCTTGGCTTGGCGTATGATCACGGGCGAAAGCACAGAAGCTGAGATCCCAGCAAATTCGGGCTTCTCGGCACGGAAGCCCGTGAAATGAATGGAGCAATCGGCTGCCTCTACCAGATCCTGCAGTTGGACATAGTGCTCGACGTGCGATGCGTCCTGTGGATAGTACCAATAGAATAGGCGCATAGTTGCTTCCATTTCATTGGCCGTCGCATCGCGACTCGCACCGCCATGGCCGACAAAGAGAAGAACCACAGCGAGCAGGCGAGTCATTCGCATCCTTGCGGCATTCATTGGAAGTACCCCAGTCCCCTACTCCGCACGAATTGCATAGTCTTTTTCTATGTCCTCAGCTCCCTCGAGAATACGAACCAAGGAAAGATGCTCGCTGAGCACCTGCTCTATTTGCACGACGCCCACACGTCGCGGTAGCGCCATACCCAACACAACGCCCGTCTCCGGATCCTGTAGTTCGCGCCCGTGATCCCACACGCCATACTTATTACCGTTGGCAACTGAATCAGCCAACCCCACGTTTATGTAGGCGCGCAGCCCATCGACATCAATGACTTTGGGACCGGACGATATCTTGAGTTCCGCCGGAGGCTTGATAAGGCTATCCAAACCTGCAGCAAGCTGAACCAGCTCTTTGCCAACCGACTTGCCCAACAGCGTCTCGTGAAACTCTGGACTGCCCCATGCCATCTGTCCCAACAGGAAATATTCTTTCTCTAGGGGAACGTAGGCGGCGGGATTTGTAATACCGTAACGCTTACTATCTTCAGCCACTTCGCGCAGCACTTCGCCCGCAGGCTGGCCGTCGATCACTTTGTAGGGATAGAGGCGAATACCCGTGAGCCCCTGGTAGCTACGATATCCTCCCACCGGCACCGTCGCGCGAAAACGCTTCATGCTGAGTTCATCAATTTCTCCCAGCACCACGTAATCGGCACCTACCTCCTTGCCGACTTCGAGCGCCCGCTCAACTGAAATGCGACCCTTCAGCTCTTTTTTGTCCAAGCGCACCAGCGCCGAATCTATGGGCAGCGTGCGAAAAAATTCACTGCTGTAAAGCGAATCCGCCAAACCGCGCGGCAATTCGGTATAAATATCCCATTGGCCTTTGTACTTCGATTCGTCCCTGAATGGCATAAAGAGCAGCGACTGCGCCAAGGCACTCGTGCTATCGCTTTCGGTCTCGCTCTCTTGGAGGGGCGAAACAACCTCTGTAGACGCCGGTGTCTCCTCTGTGGTTTTCTGCTTTGAACCCATGCCCATAACAGGCACGGGGGGATCACTCACCGAAGCACATCCCCCCATAAGCAAGCCCACCACACACAGCATTGACCACCGCATTATCTAATGCCCTCCTGCAAACGAGTCAGCACGTAGGGGCCCTTTGGAATGACGGCAATGCGCGCCTGAGGGCCTCGCTCCGCTAGCACGCGCTCTATCCCCTCCTCGACCGATGACACCATATCCACTAAAACTCGCTCGCGATCGGCGCCTTCAATCCCCTCTGAGTACATCATGACCTTGGCCTTGCGCATTACCTTACACAGCTCCTGCAGCTGCCACTGATCTATGACAAAGAAGTTGGGATCTTCTAGTTGCCGAGTGAACTGTTCAACGCTCTCTGTGTTGAGCAATAATTCGGTGAACTCTGGACTACCAATCCCTTCGTCGCAGCGCGCAACGATGAGCACCGAACCGCCCTCCGCCACAATCGGCAGCGTAGCCGTAAGGCCTTTGACAGCCTGATAGAATGTCAGGTCGAGCGGCAATCCTGCGCTTGAAGTGATCACTAGATCAACAGGTTCAGAGAGCGTAGCCCCATTTTGCCGCTCGACAAAATCCACGCCCTCCGCGTGCGCCTTTTCCAAGTCTCCAGCAAATATACCGGTAACCTGTCGCCGCTCGTTCATCGCCACATTCAGCGTGAAGTCGACGCCCGCGCGCTGAGCTACCTCCAGCGCCTGTCGGTGAAACGGATTGCCTTCGATGATTCCCTCTGATGCATTGGCATGCGATAACAAGCGCGGACCGTGTAAAACGCGCATCGTTTCTACGCCCATCAAACCCGGGCAGATCGCCTTGCGCCCGCCCGAATAGCCGGCCATCAAATGCGGTTCAATCAGCGAGGTAGCAATTTTCAAATCGGCCTCGACATAGAGTGTATCGATCCATATCGGCGCACCTCCAGATGTCTCACCCAGATAGGTCAACGTTTCTTTTTCGCGCGCTTTGTGATTGACGATGCGATAGGAATGGGCTATTTCCGCCCCGACCAGTTGGACCAACTCGTCTCCTTCGTTGGGACGATGCAGGCCTGTGCCGACCAAAATAGTGATATCTTCGCGAGCGATCCCCTCTTCTTCCAACGCGCGTAGAATCGGAGGCAAAATCGTCGCATTCGGCACGGGACGGGTGATGTCAGAAATTACGACACAAGCATTTTTCCGCCCGCGGGCTAGGCGGCGCAGAGCAGGTGTACCAATTGGGTGCGCCAGGGCGTCTTCAAGCCGGCGATCCATATCGGATAGAGCCGAGGCATCGCTCATCTGTAGCACGTGAGCATGGTCGGGAACTTCTATTTCTAACCCGTCACGCCCGTAGTCCATCGTGATTTTCATAGTGTGTCCTAGCGTTCTTCAGCGAGTTTGCTATCCAGATAGACGCGGAAGGCATCGCCGTGTTCCGGATCGCGCAGGGCAAAATCGGCAAATGCTTTGTAGTATGTTAAAGGCGTGCCGATATCGTAGCGCGCTTCGTCTCCGTTGAGCCGAACGCAACGCACAGGGGCTCCGCGCTCGATAAGAATACGAATGGCGTCCGTGAGCCATAGTTCGCCGCCCAAACCAGGCTGAATAGCATCTATCGCCGAAAACACCTCTGGCGTGAATATATAGCGCGCGGCTACGGCTAGACGGCTCGGAGCTTCTGAGATCTTGGGTTTTTCCACGATGTCTGCGATGGGAAAGTCGTCGCCAACCTCACCCACGGGCCGCACTACCCCGTATTTGTAAGTCTCTTCAATGGGGACTTCCCAGACGCCGATCGTAGCGACCGACTGGTGCCGCTCGTGTGATTCGGCCATGCGCTCGATTACCCGCGGTTCATTCGGCGAGTAGATGATGGTATCACCGAAGGCAACGACAAAAGACTCATCGCCGACAAACTCGCGGGCCATGCGCACCGCGTCGGCGTTCCCCACAGGACGGCGCTGGCGAGCGTAAAAGAATTCGACGCCCTGTGCCGCATAGTCGACCTCGTCGATAATTTGCTCTTTATCCGACAGCCGCGCCTCGAGTTCGGGATCGGCATCGAAATGGTCTTCGATAGAGCGCTTTTTCCTACCTGTTATGAATAGGAATTTGTTCAGCCCCTGTTCGACCATCTCTTCGACGACGTATTGCACCACCGGCTTATAGCCGACCGGCAACATCTCTTTGGGCTGGGATTTTGTGGCCGGCAGTAGGCGCGTGCCCATACCAGCAACGGGAAAAACAGCTTTGCGAATGGCCATGTAGTTTGCGATCCCAAAAGTCGGAACAATAGACGCGGTACAACCAGTTAATAGGGATAAAATAGGCCATGCCCAGATATCGGGCAACCGCGTTGTTTTTCAATTACTTTCGCACTAAAAGGCAACGCGGTAAATCGCAAAATTACGCTTGATATGCAGCCTCTATCAGTCCGCTGTAACGCTCTACGATGACCTTGGGAACGACCTTTTTAAGACCGCGCGTTAGCGTGCCATCTTCCTCGCTCAACGCTGCCGGCAACAGCGCGACGCGCTGTGGGCGTTCATGGCTAGGCAAACCCGCCTCGCGCGCCTCGTCGAGGAGTTGACTGCGCACGCGGTCGGCAATATCCGGATGCACGCGGAGGGCATCGTCGTCCAAGTCACCGATCTCTGTTCCCGCGCTCTTGCGCGCCTCGTCCAGGTCAACAACGACGAGCGGAAGCGGAAAGTCGCGCTGCTGGTCGCCGCAGATCA
>JAYOKQ010000024.1:0-48075 GCA_038119905.1 Gemmatimonadota bacterium
GCCGGAACGACCAGGTCTTCGTTGACACCATCTATGCTACCTGTGGTCTTGTACGAAACGCGCACAAAGGGCTCCGCCCAATCGCGCGCTTTGTAGCTGATAGATCCACCAAGTGCAAAGCGATTACCCAACGTGTAGTCGTGATCGTTTTTCCCCATGCGCAGCACGGCGCTCGTAAAAGCCGTCAAGCGCAGCGCAGCGCTTCGATGCGAATAGGCCAGCGTCGGCGTCAGATCCAGCGTACCCGAACCGATCTGCATCGTGAACGGCAGCAGGGTGTTGTTGGGCGGATCGCGCGGCGTCAATCCTTTTTCCTCTATGGAACCAGTCGGCAAGTTAACCCCGACACTGGCTAACACGCGCTGGTCGTTGGCCAATCGATGCAGATACGATCCAGACAGAGCAATATCGCCCACACCCGACGAGGTGATGTTGAACTCACTGAAATTGTATTCAACGCCGTTTACCGTCTTCACAATGATACTTTCGTGATCGGACGACTGTCGTATAAAGGGCAACTGCAGGGCCAGCGACAGCTCCTGCGACACATTGTAGGAGATGTCCACCATGTGCGCCTGCTGGGTAATTACCGTCGGCGTTACGGGGAACCTGCCCGTGGGTGGCGGTCCGAGCACCTCGTCTAAGTCGAGATCGGTCGTGCCATCCCTATACCCATCAAAAGAGGCGAAGAGAAAACGATACCCGACGTGCCACCTTTCAAAGTCGACTCGATTAATATGCAGAGAGAGGATTTCCTCAATATCCAGATCGGTCAGGTCGGTCGGCGGTTTCTGCGCGTGCAATGACGTGCTACTCGAAAAAATCGCCAGCATAAGAAAACCCCGCAGCAGACGTGCGAGTGACATATTTATGACTCCTTCAAGAGGTAGAAGAAACATCGTTCAGTGAATGAGTATTAAATAATAACGAAAAAAGACACAATTTCATACAGTATTTTCACAAAATTAGATAATGTTTTGTCTATTTAGACTACTTATTGTATATTTTCTGGGCAGTTTCCCCGTTACCTAGCGCACACAGCGAGAAATGCAGACCTGCACATGAGACACATCATATTAATAGAAGACGAGGGAATCATCGGCCTACAGCTTTCGCAGACCATCGAGCGAACGGGCCATTACCGGGTCAGCGTCGCCCTAGACGGCCGAGAAGGACTCGACATTCACGAGAGCGATCCGGCCGAATTGATCGTGACGGATCTCAACATGCCAGAAATGGACGGATTCTCCGTGATCGAGCAGGTGCGTAGCCAGACCCCCGAAGTGAAGATCATCGTCGTCTCTGGCGCCTCGCAGCAGACGGAGCAACGCGCGGTCGAAATGGGGGCCCTGTGCACGCTATCGAAACCGGTCAAATCCGAGACCTTGCTGGAGGCGATAGAAGGTGCTTTTGCCGGTTGATACTCGCCTCAACTAAACCATATAAGACAATTGATTTCCCGAACGTACCGACGTATATTGTACCCGTTCGCCTTAGAGCGAAGTGTTCAACATAGTTGGCAGTCGTTCCGACCAAAGTAGTAGATTACTACCCGAAGGTAAGAAGTAGATCCTACCAGCCGTAGATCTGATCCGCCTGAAGTAGATCCCCTACCAGTCGTTGGTTTGAACGCCCAACATATTCATTTTTAATGGGAGGTGATTTGCTCATGGCAGATCGCGAATCTGGCACCGTCAAGTGGTTCAATGAGTCCAAAGGATTCGGTTTCATTGAGCGCGAAAACGACAGCGATGTTTTTGTTCATTACAGCGCTATTCGCGGCGATGGATTCCGCACGCTGGCCGAAGGTCAGAAAGTGGAGTTCGAAGTCGTGCAGGGCCAAAAAGGCCCCGCTGCCGATGGAGTCATCGTGCTCCAGTAACGGCACATTGCTCGTTCGAAAAGGGTCCGTGCACTTTCTGTGCACGGACCCTTTTCTTGTTAACGGCGCAGATGCGCCCAATCGGCCTTAGGCGCCCCCGTGGCCCGATCCCACTGCCATCCCTCCAAGTAGGGCGTGCGCGAACTGAGGCCAAAAATCTTAGCCCCTTCTTCACCCGCCCTTTCCAGCACCTCAGGATCTACCATAGCAGCTAAATCGTATTCGCTGCGCAGCCAACTGCGCCGCCACGGGGTCAACAGCGCATAGCGTTTGTCCTGACCACGGTGAGCGGACGGTCCGTGCCAGGTATTGATATTGAACACCAGCGCCGATCCGCGCGGCGCTTCCACCACGCGCAAACCCGGTACGGGCGGCGAGGGAATGTCGAGCGTGGGGAACTTGAAGCTGCCAGGAACGACATGGGTTGCCCCATTGTCACAGGTAAAGTCGCTTATGCAGGTAATCACGTTTAGGCCGAGCACGTGGCTGGTAATACGCAAACCCACATCGGCGGTAGCCTGCGACTGACGACGATTAGGCCCAGTAATGGCTCCATCTGAATGCAGACCACCGTCGCCATCGCCCGGACTGCGAATACTGCCATAACAGCCGCTTAACACCGCATCATCGCCGAGAAAATGGCGGACAAACTGCAGCAGGTGAGGCACCTGATATACGCGCTCGAAAATGCGCGCCTTGTTAAAGAGACACTCGAGAGCAGGCGTCTCCCCATCGGCAGCCAAACGCTCGAGTTGTGCCTGCGCCTCGTCACAGGCTGCGCTGTCGAACACATCGGGCAAAACGGTATAGCCATCTAGCTGAAGACGCAGCACATGTGCGTCAAACTCTTCTCTCTTCATGTCCTTTATGCCGCCTGAATATCGGCCGTTTCTAAGTGTGCCAAACCTTTTTCATACACTTCAAATCGTTCGCCTTCGGCCTCGTCTGGATCGACGTATTTCAGCCACATCGCCTGCTCTGGCTTGTCACCCGACAGTTTGCGACGACTTCCTCGCAAATCGCTCACGCGGTCGTGCCAGCGCACCTCGCCCTCCTGTAAAAGGATATACTCACCAGCGTAACGCTCGACGAAGTAGTCCATATTGTCCCGATAATATAGCCCCTGCTCGCAGGTGGTACGCCGCCAGGAGACGACCATTTCATGCGAGTCCGTAGCGTTTGAATAGAACGCCCCCACGGGGCTCTGCACTTCCGACTCAAAGTCGATCTGGTTGAGATCAACCGTGCCGAAACCGCCTTCAGTAGCAACCAACAGTGAATTGCGGTCGCGCAGGAAGGGCGGCGTGAGCCAGTCGCTCTGCGGATCATGTCCCATCAAATGAGCCGCGCAGGCGTCCGTGGCAATGGTATGATTCCCCGCCACTAGCGTATTGGCAGTCCGCGCCGGCCCCTCCTCTAGACCGTTGCCCCACTCTTGGCCGGCCTGACCGACTAGACCATCTACGATATTGAGCACCGGATTAAAAATCCGTCCCAAGTCTGCCAGCATATAGGGCATGCGAACGAGATGGTGAAAGTAGGTCCGCGTATGCCATTCTGGCTCGGCCGGCATCAGACCAAATAGATTCTTCAGACTCAGCGTGATGCCCATAAAAGCGTGGTTTTTCATTTTCGCCAGCGAAATAAACTCATCGACGTCGAGCGAACTCTCGGGCAGAACGTAGTGCTTAAACATCTGCCCCCCACCGGGCACTTCCTCCGTTCGGTACGGCGGCTTGGTGCAGTCGACGTATTCTACACCGAACTCTTTGAGCAGCGGCAGCGCCGTGCCCGTCTCCTGCGGATTTGTTCCCTGATACATGGCATAGAAGCTGACATCAGAGCAAACAATATCAGCCGATGTGCGCTCGCGCAGCAGACGCAGACAGGCGCGCACGACTTTCTCACTAACCAGCTGCTGCAGCTGTCCCTCGTGACGCACCCAGCGATCTACCGGCTTGTCCTGATTAATCTTGATACCAATGCGCTTTGCCTTGGCCAAGCGCTCCCAGCTCTCGTTCAGCGGCTCGGTGGCGCGGACCAGCGCCTGATATACTTCTTCGTCGCTAGCCGTGTAATCGCAGTGTGCTGCGCGCACTGTATAGTCGGACATGGAACCTTCTCCCGTTTAGTTGTCTGACGCTTCGCTAGGCCGTTTCGCCCGTTTTACACATCTTTCTTTGGCGCCATAAAGCTAAGATGAAGAACTCGGCGCGCAAAGCACGCACAGCGTGCGTGCCTTGGCGAGGTCTATTGTAACGTCGCCCCACGGACCATAGTGAGAAAGGAATCGCGCAGGGCGGGGGCCAGAGATCGGCGCTGCACATAGCGCACCGGAGCTTCTGGATTGGATGCGTCGACGTACAATCCCCAGAGGGGTTCAAGACGCTGAGGCAACATCGCATAGCGCACGTCACCGATGAAATCAGCTTCTTCCTGTGAAGCGACGACGAATCCGCGCGCTGCAGTGGCAAAACGCGCCACGTCGCGGTGCACCCGCGAACCGGGCAACGCCGACGGCAGATCGCGCTCGACGTCGAACAACGGCTGGCTACCCCCGGGATATAGGCGCGGCGAATCGCCAACGTAAATCGCATCAACGTAGACGCTGTCTCCGACCGTGTAGACGCTGCGCCACAGCAACAAATTGCCCAAGGTCGGCTTTACTATAGCCTGATCGGGAACATGCTGCCGGAGAGAAGCTACCCCCCGAGCAACGTCTGCCGCTCGTTCATGCTGGACAAAGCCAAAGAGTAAATAGGCCATACCGAACACCAGACCCGTGCGCATTGGCCGTCGCTGGCGCACCCCAACGACAAGCGGAATAGCCAATGCAAGGCTAAACACCGGATCGACAATTGCAATAATGCTGAGGGATACCGGATCGGAAGAAAAAGGCCAAAACAGATGCGTACCATAACTCGTACAGGCATCCAAGAGCCCTCCCATGGCATAGCCACAGCCAGCAAATTTCCAGCAGATCGCAAACGGCATATGAGCGCGCATTAGCGGCCATAGCAGAAAAGCTACCAGCAGCGCGCCAAACGGAATCGAGATCAGCGCATGGGTGAAGTGGCGGTGATATTCCAACTGCAGGAGGGGATCTTGCGCGCTTTGAATAAGGACATCGGCATCCGGCAGTAGGCCTGCACACAGGCCGACAAAAGCTGCTTGGCGACTGCGCTCAGGCGGCGCAAATGCCTGTGCAACCGCCGCACCGGCTATGCCCTGTGTAACCAGATCCACTACTAGGCGATCCTATTTTGTGCCCTTTGCGCGCTGAGAGCTAAGGCGCTTAAAAGCCTCGGGAATAGTCCGGCTACGAACCAACTTCTTAATCTGCTCTGCCATTATTCTCGGCGGCTTACCCTCGGTATTAATCTTGAGATCATACAGGCTGTGCGTGTGAACGTGTCGCGCCTGATGCAGAGCGATACTGACCATGTCCTTGCCGCGGTCGGCCGCCCGACGTCTCAGCTCATCGTCTTCGCAGAATAGGCCAATAAAAAAAGAGCGATTGCGCTCCAGCGCGGATGCGCATTCGAAGACGCTCTCCCTGCTGAGCATTACCGTATCGACGACGACGTTATTACCCGCATCGGCCAGCGTCGCAGCGCAGCGATGCATACCAATCATCGCGTTGTGCACCATGCGTTCGCTGTGGGCGTTTTCTCGAGCAGCAAAATGCGCGGGAAGCATGGAGTGCACGGTATCTGTGCCAAGCCGCAGGTAAGGCTCTTCAAATATGGTCTGTAGCTCGCGCGCTAGCGTGGTCTTTCCCGAGGAAGACGCGCCGTTCAGCACGATGATATTCGTCGTATCAACCATAATCTCTAGGCTCTCTTCGCGTCGATAAAGTGCAGGATCTCATTCAAAAATAACGCAATCGGGAATATCGTGGAAGCTATACTCACCGCGGTGTTAGCATTGCCGCAATACCCAGCGCGCGGCATTCTGCTGCATCTTCACATATTCGGCATTCCACAGGGCCTCTATCGTATGACCGGGCGACATATAACATACGCGGCCCTCGCCATAGTCATAGGCCCATACCGCCTGACAGCGGGCCCCCAGCTCTTTGTAGGTATCTCCCTGCTCGTTAACGCTATAGGCCAACACGTGATCGGGATCTGCGTCATAGACCATGTAGTGCTGTTCATCAGTCACGACGAAACTGCGCACGTCGCGCGTGATGGGATGGTCTTCGTTGACGATCTCCACGCGATAGGGACGCACCGGAGGATGACCTTCGGTCGCCGCCCCCAAGACGCGGCGAAAATCGTCATTGCTAGCTGCGATATAGGTCGAGTTGTGATAGAGCAACGCCGCTCCGCCCGAGTGGACAAATTGATGCACGGCTCGACCCTGTTGGGGCGACATCCAGTAGACCATGCGCGATGGCTGCTGTTCGAACTCCGGCTCGGAGCGCAATGCGCGGCCGTCGTATCCAGGATACGGCGCTCCCGGCCCATAGCCGTCGGGCCATATCATCCCATCGCGGAAAGTGATCAACATCGAATACTGGGCCAAATGCTGTTCGTTAAGCAGCCCAATATCATCGCTGAAATCGACGGCGAGACCGATACTCTCTACTAGCGTGCGAGTTAATGCTGTGCGAATGTAGTCGGAATTGTGGTAGCGATCGCCAATCAGCGCAAAAGCGCGCGCCTCCTGCTCTCCTGTCATAGCTGCACTCCCAGTGAAAGCCCCATAGGGCGGCTATCTCAAATCGAACGGCACGTTCCGCGCCTCGGCGCGTGCGCGCATATCTTCCCACAGTGCGTCAACGCCGTCTGCTCGCTCCGGACCGACCGGCACCAAATCCAGCAGATGCACTTCATCGCCGCTATTGAGCGATATTACCACGCTCGATCCCGTCCGCTCAATGCGCCGGACGAGGTTCCACGCAACGGCACGCGCTCGCGTGGGCCCCATTTCAATGACGATGCCCACGTCGCCGATGGAAACGCGCTGGCGATTAAAGCGATACACTATAAAAATAGCCGCACAAAACGCCGCTAGGCCAAAGAATAGCACCCACAGTCCATGCGCAAAACCGCCGCGCTGAAAAGCAATAGAGCTGACGACCAACTGCACGATGCCCCAGAGCGCAAAGAGGGCGCGCTGCACGGAGCTAGCGCCGCGCGAAAAATCGTAGGTCTTCACTGCGCGTCCCGGTGTGCGCGCGCCAAGCGAACGTACTTATCCGCCCAGCGACAGTGCGTATCATAGGTCGATTCAGGTAGCGTGCGCACGCGGCGCGACGGCACGCCAACGACCAGGCTAAACGGCTCGACGACTTCGCCCTCGCGCACGAGCGCACCCGCCGCCACAATGCTGCCGCGACCGATGTGCGCACCGGAAAGCACGATCGCACCGATGCCAATTAGGCACCCATCCTCGATGGTGCAGGCGTGTAAATTAGCTCCGTGTCCAGCCGTCACATCAGCTCCAATTAGGCAGGGCTGTGCGTTGGTGACGTGCAGAATGCATCCATCCTGAATATTGCTGCGCGCCCCCACTGCGATATAGTTAATATCCCCCCGCACGACGGCGTTATACCAAATGGAGCACTCCGCACCCAGACGCACGTCTCCCATCACGCGCGCACCAGGAGCAACAAAAACAGAGTCGGGAATGGGTGTGGGATGCGCATTCACATGCGAGGGAAGATCTGTGGGGTCCATATGCGCCCGCCTTAGGTGTTGTTTCTATACATCTGAGATGGATTCGCTCGATTGCACAACGACAAATAGACCGCAAAAACGCGCGGCCGTCACCCCATCTTGGCTAAGCGTAGCGTCCAATTCAATACGTCCCTTGCCGCGCGCACCGAGATCGTCCAACAAACGCTGCCAGGGATCGAGCTGAGGCGGTCGACACCACGCACTAAAATTCCCGTCTATCGGCCGATCGTACTCTATTTGGCTACGACGCACGATGATGTTTCGCTCGGGGTGATCGTGACGCAGGCGAAGATGCAAAAACATCCAACAAGCCAGCGTGGCGAGCGAGGCCGCGCTGCCGCCGAATACCGTCTGGCAGTGGTTTATGTTTGGAGCCAACGGAGCGCCCAACCGCACGCCGTCGTCACCGTCGGACACCACCTCGATTCCCATGTGGCTCGTGAGCGGTATATGCTCGTGTAAATAGCGAGTTGCCGCGCACGACGCACTCGACTCAGGCATCCGTCTGCATAGCCTCGCGCTGCTGATGCCCCAATTCGACCACGCGCGCATCGTCCCATTTGTCTAGCGGCCGATAGCTCGGATGCCCCGGGCGATCCTCGCACGGGTTGTGGCGCGTGTTGTAGCAGCAGATGAGCGACCAACGCGGATCTTCGCTCTCGTTGGCATCGGAGCAGTGCAGCAGATTGGCGTGAAAAAACAGCGCGGTGCCCGGTTCCATTTCGCAGTGGACGCGCTCCAGATGCTGCTCGGCCAGCGCCACGCGCTCTGGATGGGCGCCGGTCTGCGTGCCGTAACGCCCGTGTTCAATACGCCCAATTTTATGTGATCCTTTAAGCACTTGCAGACAGCCGTTACCGGCATGGGCGCGATCGACGGCAATCATGCACGATGCCATATCGGGATAGAGCGCTCCGTTATTATACCAATAGCCGTAGTCCTGATGCCACTCCCAAGCGCCGCCAACTCGAGGCTCTTTGACCATCATCTTGTAATGGTACAAATACACCTCGTCGCCCATCAGCGCCTCCATCGTATCCACCATGCGATGGCCGTGACAGATCGCGTTGTAAATATCGCTGCGCTCTGTATCAGAGGTGAGCCAAAGCTTGCTCTCGCGGCCCTGTGCATCGCGCGGTGCGTGCACCATTTCGTTTTTCTCTGTATCGGTCTTGCCAATGTCTAATAACAGCTCCATTTCCTCGGCATTATATAGACCCTCGACGAGCAAATAACCGTCGGCGCGAAATTGTTCGATCTGTTGCTGGCTAACGTTAAAAGACATATCAAAGCTCCGTATTACGTGAGGTTATAGATCGCAACTAGTTAGGGGGCGTAGCCGTCGGGACGCGATCCCGACCAATCCGGCCGATAGCCCGCAGAGGGCGCAAATCCCGGCGAAGGACCAATCTGGTTAGCTGAACGCCAGGGCCATGCCTGACCGCCAAGCGTGCGAAACGCATCGCCGCGTCCGCACAGCCAGTAGTACATATGCGCGGCATAGCGTGCCTGTTCGTGGCCGCCAAAATGCGCCGTGCGCTCGTCAAATTCGCGCTGATGGATCCAGTCCCGCTGAGGAGGCGTAGTGCGCCAGTAGTTGTATTTGAGCATGTGGCGCATGCCGCTGGCCGTAGACGCACCGCGCCGATGCAAGATGCTCTGATGGTGAATACCCAACGTGCCGGCCGGACCGTCGGAAAAAAGGCCTCCCTCTTCGGCGCGCCGCGGCGTGTGGCGCATATGCGTCCCAGGCACCAGTTCGGTAGGGCCAAGTTCGATCGGCGTATCCTGTGGAAAGTAAAACACCTCAACAAAGTTCAGCTCGGGGCCAAAGACGCGGTCGGCATCGTGGTGCCAACCCTGTGCGGGCTGCGGACACTGCGTGCCGTGATGGCTAGCCAGTACCGGCAGCTGCACGGAGCGCCCTAGCAGCGATCTCATCACCCCCACGAGCTGTTCGTTAAGCAATACGTCGCGCAAGAACCACTCTTCGAGGAAAATCGACGATGGCTCGTGGCTGGCGCGAATGCGCTGTAGATCATCGGCGGTCATGCCCGGCGGAATCGCAACGGGCTCTGCGGGCCGTTCGCCGTTGAGCCAGGCGATCGTGCGTCGATTGGTCTCGTCGGGTACGACGCCGCGCAGCAGCAAATAGCCGTCGCGACAAAAATCCACAACCTGTTCATCGCTGAGCGAGGGCGGACAGTCAAACGTTCGGTCTTCGGCATTGTAGTCAATCATGCGTATCGCTCCTACTGCGCTCTATTCGCTAAAAGTAGCTCGCGTATTCGTCTCTATGTAGAGCCGACTCACCCTATACATCACTCCGCACGCAGCCATCTGAGCAGGAAAAAGCAGCCAACAGCCCCGACGGGCAAGCCGCCCTCAGACTTCGATCAACAGACCGTCATAGGCGATTGCAACGGCCAAGCCCTCTGCTTGCCACTGTTGCTGTAGCTGCAGCGCTTCATCGTAGCCGACCTGGTCAGCCTCGCTGATATGGGTCAATACGACGCGGTCGACATCAAGTTGGCGCACTACCGCTAGCGTTTGTTCGACGGTCGCTTCGCGCGCCAGCACCGGATGGTCTGCTGGATAGTGCCGTGCTCCGCTCAGCAAATCGAACTCGACTACGCCAAGGGGCAGCACGGCCACGTCCAAATGTCCCAAGTCATCAGGCGGCCACCAGCCAAAGAGTTCATCGGCCGCAACAAAGACGCGATGCCCCTGCCCTTCGATCAACTGCGCAAACACGTATTCCTCTGCCAGCGCCAACGGCGTGATGCGATACGCACCGACCTGAAATCCCTCTCCCTCGCCGAGTTGGACGATCTCGATCAGACCGCGGCGCTGCATAAACTCGAAGCTTTCCCATACGCCGAGCTTCTCATCTATATCGCGGGCCACGCGTTCGGGCAAATAGATCGGTGTTTTCCCATTCTGCGCGGGCCAGCCCAGATAGTCCCCGTTGAGCGATTCCCACAACCGCAGGCCGAGCACGTGATCGGGATGCCAGTGCGAATAGGTCCCTGCAGCAATGTGCTCAACGCGCGAACGAGCAAGCGACGATACAACGTCTTCGGGCGTATCGACAATCAGATCGGGGCCGTGCACGAACACACTCGGCCCGCTGCGGCTATACGGAACACCGCGCTGACGGGCCTGCTGACACAGAGCGCATGAACACAGGGCACGCGGCGTGCTCAGCGCTCCGCCCGAACCCAAGATCTCTAGGCGCATAGCAGGCTCCATTCCTATAGGTCGCTATTCGTCATCGGCAGCTGAAGCGCCCAAATGACGATCGGCAAAGTCCAGAAAATAGCGCCAGTCTAACTCAGTTACATCGTGTCCACCAGAACGCACATGATAGCCGATGCGCCCCATGCTGGCCACATCAATCGGCGGCATAGCGTCGGCCGGCAGCCCGTCATCGCACAGCAGGCGATAAACCGGATCGGCGTGCAGCGCACTGAGAAACTCGCCGCGTGGATCGCACCACTGGTCTTCCACCGCACTTGCAACGTAAATCGGCCTGGGAGCCGCCAGCGCAATCAGCATGTGCTGATCTATCGGCAGTTCGTTTTCGCGATCGCTGTAGCGACGAAAATTCGTACAAAACCAATGAGGGAATACGTGATTAATCCGCTCGACGGTCTCGCCATAGCAGCGGCGCGACAGCGCGGCACCGCCGCATCCCGACTCGTTAGATATAACGAGGGCAAAGCGCTCGTCGCAGGCGCCGGCCCACAGCGCCGTCTTGCCCAGACGCGAATGGCCTAAGACCGCTACGCGACGATCGTCAATGGCCTCATCGCGCTCGCAATAGTCGAGCGCCCGGCTCAGGCCCCAAGACCAAGCGCCAATGGCTCCCCACTGATTTTCGTCGGGTTCGGTCTGACCCGGCCGGTAAAAGAGCGGGTGAATTCCGTTGGCGTAGCCATCGTCGTAGTCTGGATCAAGATCGCCGTAGTAGGCGGTAGCGAGTCCATAACCACGCGCAATAACGGCTTCGATATCCCACTGGCCGCTGTTCGCTCCACGCGACGCTTCGGTCGCCCTATTATCGACGATATAATCTCTTTCCCCGCGGAACCACTGGGTAGACAGGCGGATGGCCGGATCGGCATGCACGCTGTGGTTACCCCAAAAGTTCAGCCCCAAAAAGAGCGGAACGGGGGCGCTAACCCCAGCGGGCAAAAAAAGTAGAAGTTCCATTTGCGATCCGCTATCGCCAAAGTGAATAACCACCTGACGGCGCAGAGCTCGTCCTTCGAGGGCTATCCCCTCTTCGACGACTTCAAACTCCACGATCGGCCCACCTGCAGGCACCGCGCCGTATACGTGCTCGCTGAATAGCTCGAGGAGTTCGCCGCGGCGTCGATTCGTCCACGTTTGCACATCGACAACGGGGGTCCCATCCAAACACGTCAGCACATCGGGCAGCTGGTAAGAAGGCACCTGCGCTTCGTCGTAATTGGCCACGATTGTACCGTCCTTTCTCGTTGTATTCGTCGCGCTTGAACGGCGCGTCTTTGAATGCGTCGACCGGTGGTTGGGCACGCTACTTTTTCATAGCTTACAGCACGTATGCGCCGCGCGATCTACGGTTCCTCGTCGGCGCATACAGAGGCGCCCCTGCAGCCACGTGGCAGCGGGGGCGCGATCTGCGGCGTGCGATCCAGTCTGTCGCTCGCCGCAGTCAAACATAGCTAGGGGCCGCCCCCAGTTCAAGCACTCATTACCATCCCATATGATATGGCGTTCGCACAGCTTTCTGGCATAGGCAAAACGTATCCCGGCATCGTCGCATTGCACGACATCGACCTGTCCATAGAACGCGGCGAAGTTCTCGCATTGGTGGGCGAAAACGGTGCGGGCAAGTCGACGCTCATAGAAATTCTTGCCGGCATGGTCTCCCCCGACAGTGGGGACCTGCTGCTCGGCGGGAAGCGGCAAGAGCAGAGCGATCCACTGCGCGCGCGTGCGGCCGGCGTAGGCGTAGTGCACCAACACAGCTACCTGCTACCCGACCTCACTGTGGCCGAAAATCGCGCGCTGCGCCGCGGTTACCCCCGCACTCAACGGGGAGCAATCGACTGGTCTGGCATAGACCGCGACGCACAGGCCGACTGCCAACTGCTCGCTGGAACCATCGATGTAACCCGTAGAGCCGACCAACTCAACGCAGTCGAACAGCAGCTAGTCGAGCTATCTATGGCACTGGCTGAAGCACCGTCTTTACTCATCCTCGATGAACCAACAGCCGCCCTGCCGCAGCGCGAAACGGACGCCCTGTTAGGCCACGTGCGCACCTACGTGCAAGGAGGTGGCTCGGTGCTCTTTGTAAGCCATCGCTTGGAAGAGGTCTTTACCCTAGCCGATCGCATAGCCGTATTACGCGATGGAGCACTAGTTTGGCTGGGGCCAACCAGCGCTATAGATCGCACGAACCTCGTCGCCGCCATGGTCGGCCGATCGCTCGATGCGGCGGCGCATGCCGAACGAAAAATCATCGATCCATCTCCGGCGTTAACCATCTGCGACTTTGGCAGCGAAGATGGAACCTGCCAACACATAGATCTGACCGTCTATCGGGGCGAAATCTATGGAATATATGGCCTGGTAGGTGCCGGCCAGAGCGCGCTGGGACACGCCCTAGCCGGCCTCCTTCCCGCACGAGGGGATCTCCGTCTATACGACTGCGACCTGACTCAACTCAGCCCAGTGCAGCGCAGTGCAAGCGGCCTGGTCTACGTGCCCGGCGATCGTCGACTACAGGGCATGTTCTACGCGCTGAGTACGGGTGAAAATATCGCACTAGGAGCAGAAGGACTCGGCTGGATCGACCGCAGCCAAGAAGACGCGCAGGTGGCCGAACTCATGGAGCGACTGCGCGTGCGTGCCGATGGCCCCACGCAGCCCGTTGGCCAACTATCGGGAGGCAACCAGCAAAAAGTCCTGCTCAGTCGCGGCCTGCGGCGCCACCCCCAAGTCCTGATTATAGAAGAGCCTACGCAGGGCGTCGACGTAGCGGCCAAGGCCGAAATCCACGATCAACTGCGCGCACTCGCCCAGCGCGGTACCACCATTCTCTTTACGAGCTCCGACTTAGAAGAGGTCCTCGCGCTAGCCGATCGCATAGGCGTCATGCGCGAGGGATCGCTCGTAGCCGAATGGCCGGGCCATACCGTCCCGCGCGAGGCGATCATCGAATCCGCACTACCGCGCAGCAAACGCACCGAGCAACGCGTTCCGCAGCGCGCCGTGCATAAACCATGGCGCCTGTGGACGCTCTACCTGCTCAACGCACTGCTCGCCGCAGTCGGCGCTACCCTCGCGCCCGATGCCCTGCTCAACGCACGCGATATCCTGCTCAACAATACCATCCCGCTAATCGGCGCACTCGGCGTAGGCTGCATTATCATAGCGGGATCCATCGACATATCTATTGGTTCGCTGCTGGGTCTGAGCGCCGTACTAGCCGGCCTGTGCGACGTAGCCGGACTCCCGCCCGCCCTCTCTGCCTGCGCCGCACTCACGGCCGGCTCAATAGGCGGCTGGCTCAACGGGTGGCTGGCAACGCGTAGCAGGGTGCATGCCATCGTGATGACCCTCGGCACCATGGCCATCTATCGCGGTCTCGTCGTAGAATGGAGCGGTGGGCGTTGGATCCTCGGCCTGTCGGAAGCACTGCGCACCATTGCACACGGTGCTTTTTTGGCCGTGCCCTTTCCCCTGTGGATTGCTCTGTTCGTCTGGCTTGTCGTATGGATTCTGCTATATCACAGCCGCTTTGGCCGCAGCCTATACGCCCTGGGCAGCGACGAACGCGCAGCGGCCTATGCCGGCATCAGTGGACGCGCTGTGCTGCCATGGGTTTTTGCTCTATGCGGCCTCTGCATAGGTCTAGCCGGCCTGCTACAGGCGGCGCGTTTCGGCCAAGTCCAGACCAACGCTGGCGTCGGCTTTGAGCTAAAGGCTATCGCCGCTGCGGTAATCGGCGGCGTGCATATTGCCGGTGGCCGCGGCACGCCGTTAGGGATCGCACTCGGCGTCCTGCTCATTGGCCAATTGGCCAACGTCCTCGTCCTGCTGCACGTTCCGGCCTATTGGGAAGGCATTTTCCTCGGCGCCGTCATTCTCTCGACGCTCGCGTTAGAGCAACGGGAGCGATCGTCGTGAAGCGCGAAGTCGGCCTGCTCATTGCCCTCGTTATTCTGCTAGCCGCTATGAGCGCGCTCTCGCCGTTCTTTCTCCGAGCGAATAATCTACTCGGTCTCACGCGTCACCTCGTCGAGGTCGGCATCATCGCCTGTGCGATGACTTGCATCATGGCCACCGGCGGCATCGACCTTTCCGTCGGCTCGCTGCTCGGTCTATCCGGCATCGTGCTGGGCTACGCCAGCCAAGCGTGGGGCATCGGCACGGGGATCGGTTTAGCCTTGGTAGCAGGCACGCTGGGCGGCGCGCTCAATGGAGCGTTAGTCGCGCGCTTCGCCCTGCCCCCACTCGTCGTTACGCTGGCCACTATGGCGCTGTTTCGCGGCGTAGCCATGACCATCAGCCAAGCGCAACCCATCTCCCAATTTCCCGAGCTATTTACCGTACTCGGCCAGGGGCATGTGGCGGGCATACCCAACCAGCTATGGCTCTGGTGCACCGCCTATGGCGCCAGCTGGATCGTCCTACAACGCACGGGCTACGGCCGGTATCTGCGCGCCATCGGAGACCGCTATGCCGCCGCACGTTCCGCTGCTCTACCCGTCTCTACCGTCCTCTTTAGCGCATATGCGGCAACGGGATTTCTCTGCGCTCTGGCCAGCGTGGTCTACACCTCCCGCATATCCACGGCCCGCGCCGATGCCGGCACAGGACTCGAGTTAGAAGTAATCACGGCCGTCGTGCTCGGCGGGACCTCCATAAACGGCGGCCGCGCTAGCCTGCCGGGCACGCTGCTGGGCGTGCTTATTCTCGGCGTCATGCGCAATGGCTTTAGCCTGGCCGGCGTGCCGTCGGTTTGGCAGGCCATCTTCGCCGGTCTCATACTCATTGCCACGGCGGCATTTAACCATACCTTGACAGGTCGTCGGACAGCCCGTTGAATTGGCCCCACGTAACATAGGAGGCACGCGTTGTTAAAATGGATCGTATGCGGCGCCCTAGCACTACTGTGCAGCTGCGCCAACCACAGCGAAGATGCGCAGAAGATGCGCATTGGCATGATGCCCAAACTCATGGGCATAGACTACTTCACCGCCTGCGAGCAAGGCGCTCGAGCAGCGGCTGCTGAGCTCGGCGTAGAGCTCATATTTGACGGACCGCTCAACAACGACGTCGGTAAACAGGCCGAAATGCTGGACACGTGGATGGCCCTCGGCCTCGACGCAATTGCCGTCGCCCCCAACGATCCGCAGGCGCTGGCACCCACCCTTAAACGGGCGATGCAGCAGGGTATTAACGTGCTTACGTGGGACGCCGATTCGGCCAAAGAGAGCCGACATTACTTCGTCAACCAGGCCACCTACCAAGACATCGGCAGCGAACTCGTCGACATCATGGCCGAACAAATTGGCTCCGAAGGTGAGGTCGCTATCGTCACAGGCTCGCTAACGGCAGCCAATCAAAACATCTGGATGGAGTGGATGAACAAGCGGATCGATGCGGCATTCCCCGGTCTGCGCATCGTCTCCGTGCGACCGTCCGAAGAAGACCAGCAGCTGGCCTACCAAGTATCGCAGGACCTACTCAAGGCCCATCCCAATATCAAGGGCCTGTGGGGTATCACCTCGGTTGCATTTCCCGGAGCCGCCGCCGCCGTGCGCGACGCCGGACGTGCGGGCGAAGTCGCCGTCGTTGGCCTAGCTACGCCCAACGGCATGAAGGAGTATGTCCGCGACGGCACAGTCGAGACCGTGCTGCTTTGGAATCCCGTCGATCTCGGCTATTTGACGGTGCAGGCGGCCGTTGCCGCCGTGCGCCAAGATACGCTGGGGGCTGAGCTAACAGCCGGACGATTGGGCCATGTAACCGTGCGCAACGGCGAAGTCCTGCTCGGCGCTCCGATGCGCTTTAGCGCCGACAACATCGACCAGTTCGATTTCTAATTGTCCGGCATTCAATCCCTTTCATCCGCGAGCCGCGTTCGGCACACCAGCTGATATGCAGCGCCTGCGACTCGGCTTTTTGGCCTCGCACGGAGGCTCCAACGCCCAAGCCATCTTCGATGCCTGTCGTCAGGGAAACCTGCAGGCCGAAGCCTGCGTGCTCATCAGCAACAACTCGCGCGCGCCCGTGCGCGAACGAGCCGCACGCGCCGGCGTGCCTTCCTTTCATATAAGCAGCGCAACGCATCCCCAACCCGAACAGCTCGATGCCGCCCTGGTCGATGTGCTGCAACAGCACCGCGTAGAGCTCGTGTGTTTGACGGGTTATATGAAAAAGCTAGGTCCGCAAACGCTGAGGTCCTACCGCGGTCGCATTCTCAATATACACCCATCGCTGCTGCCCAAATTCGGTGGACGCGGTATGTATGGACTCCGCGTGCACGAAGCCGTTATCGCAGCAGGTGAATCGGAGAGCGGAGCAACGGTGCACCTAATTGATGGCGAATACGATCGGGGATCGATTCTCGCCCAAGAGCGCGTTACCGTCCACCCAAACGATACCCCTGCAACGCTACAGGCGCGCGTTCTCGCAGTCGAACATCGAATGTATGTGGAGACGCTGCAGCAGATCGCAACGGGCGCGCTCGCCGTAGAAGGATTGGTGCGAGACTAAACGGCGCGCTTCGTTAGGAATGGCCCTCAGCCGGCTGAAGCATCGATGCGATCTCTGGAAAGAGCGGCCGCTGAAAGAGGCGGCGTATGGGTCGACCGTTGAAGTGGATATCAATACAGTCCAACAGCGCCGCAAAGTCGGTTGCGTTATGTGCATGCCCTCCCTCGCGAAACGCCCAGCCAATACAATCCGGCGCACCAAGTAGTGCGTAAACGGGCTGAGTTGCCTGACAGGCAACGTAGGTGCCAGGCGGGTTGCAGGCGCGATCTTCGTAGGCTTCGGTCAGCAGCAGTAAACGCGGAGCGACCAGCGCGAGCAGAAAGTGCTGATCGTACGGCAGCGCGCCGTCGCGATGGCGATACTGGGCAAACGACTCGGCAAACCAAAAGATATTTCCCGAATGAAAAAAGCTGTCGATGGTTTCGGATACCGGCGCTTTCCAGTGGTTGAGCCCTGCTCCGCCAATACCGGAATCATTGGGATTCACCAGCGCAATCCGCTCGTCCGTGGCACCTGCCAGCAGCACGGTCTTACCGCCGCGCGAATGCCCAGTAATTGCAATGGCATCAGCGCGCACGCGCGGTATATACAGCAGCGCGTCGACGCAGCGATGGTAGGCCCAAGCCCAGGCCGACAGCGCCCCAAACTCGGCGTCGGGAAACAGCCGATAGAGCCCGGTCTGTCGGTAGCAATCCTTGTTGTCAGCCGCAGCCACCGTGCGATCAAAAGATGCTGCGATACAGCCGCGCTCAAGCACCTGACGCACGATATCGTCGCTCAGCGTGCGCCAGCAGCCATCCCCGCACAGTACCACGGGAAACGGCCCTTCGCCCGGCGGTATCCACAGAGACAGCATCATGCTGTGCTGACCGCCTTCGGCAAAGGTCGTGCGCACCTCGTAGGTCGCATACGTCACGCCCTCCCACGCCCGCACGCGATTGGAGCAAAACTCGATGGGCGCATCAACTTGCCCCGCTGGCGGCATGCCACCGTATTGGTGGGATATGATAGCCTCGCTGAGCTCGGCTCGGCGCTCTGACCAGTTCTCGGCCGTGGCAACGCGTCCATCGGCCAGCGTCAGTAGATTGGGTAATGGATACACAAGGGACTCCAATGCGTCGAGAGGTAGTTAACAGATAAAGAGCGGATCGCGCGGCCCGCTAGCTCGAGCAATACTCGCCAGACTAGACAGCAGCGTCAGCACACCGCTCACGCCCTGCATCGGGTTGGCGCGGCGAATGTCTATTTCTACGCCCTGACCGCGTGCGCTGAGCTCTATTAGCGACACGTCCAATGCGGGATCAGCCACCAGCACGGAGCGCGTGCGCTCAAATCCAATACCGGCCAGCGCCGTAGCAGCGTGCGAGTTGACGTTGCGCGGAAACAGCGCACAGACCTGGCGCGTTGGACCGTCGTACAGCACCGTTTCACCCCGTATATCCTCTACACTGTAGTTGGGACAGTCCGAAAAATCGATGCTGCGCGGCGGCTTTTTCATAGTGATCGACACTTCATCCCACATATCGCGTCCCTCGCTCAACGCGTCGAGTCCCAGCACGGCTCCGTGCGGCACGCACAGGCGCGTACCGCTGTCGCGCGCCGCCTGCAGTAGCGACCGCTCTACCGACGCATCGGCCAAACAGGTCAGCGACAGCGGCATATAGTCGGCGCAGGATAGGAACGCGCGGCCATACTGGCGGCTGATATCGGGATGAGCGAGCTCGACCACGAGATCGGGCCTGCGTTCGGCCGCGTCCTCTAACTGGTCGAGGATCAACTCTCTTGGCACCTGCTCGAGGCGCGCCTGAGAGCGATTGGACACAAAAGCTACGTCCAGTCCCAGTTCGGGGCGAGTGCGAATCTGCTCGTAGATATACGAGCCCAAATAACCAAAGCCGACAATGCCAATGCGTGCCATCGCGTAGCTCACACCCGGTGGTCGCGGATATAGTCCCAGTTGATATCGTAGCCCATGCCCGGCAGCGACGACAGGTGCACGTAGCCCTCTGCGTCGAGCGGATCCCCCAAAGCGTTGAGGTAGGGCGGTGCATCGTTGCAGTCAATGCCAGGTGCTACCAAGCCGCGCTCGTAGTATTGGCAGACGTCTTCACTGGTCGATCCGAGCAGCTGCAAATTGGCAAAACCACTCATGTGCACCTCGCACTTAATGCCATAGGCTTCGGCGATCGCCGCCATCTTCTTCACGCCCGTCACGCCGCCGCGCAGCACGTCAATGCGCGTCATATCGGACGCACCGCGCAGGATCCAATCGGCGCGCGAGTAAATGCTTCCGTTGACGATTTCCGGCGAAAGAATGGGAATTTCTAGCTCGCTGCATAGCTTTTCATACGGCGCAACGCGGTACTCGGGCATCGGGTGCTCGTACCAGTAAAAATCTAACTCTTCGAGGACGCGACCCACCTTATAGGCTTCTTCGTAGGTGCGATAGGTTCCCCAAGGATCGTAGCTGAGCACCATCTCCGGCCCCACGGCATCGCGCACCAAACGACAAACCTCGATATCCTGCTTGATATGCGACGGACGCCCCGGATCGGGCCTGCCGGTTTCCGGATCCCAGAAGTAGTAGGGATGGATTTTGTAGTGCGTGTAGCCTTCTTGCTTGCAGGCGACGGCGTGGTCAGCATAGTCCTGTGGACTGCCCATATTCGGATAGGTGCTGGCATAGGCTTTGACCTTGTCGCGGCAACCACCCAACAGCTTGTACAGCGGCACGCCAAACAGCCGCGCCTGTAGGTCCCACAGCGCCATATCGAGCACGCTCATCAAGTTTTCGGGAATCGTGTGGGCCGTCCACATCCAGTGCCAAAACTTTTCTCGATCAAACGGATCGTGGCCAACGACGAGGTTTTTCAGCCGCCCTTCGAGCACCGCGCGCTGCTCCGGCGACATGCCGTCCATATCCCCGTGACCCGCGCCGCCAAAGTAATATCCCTCGGCCCCTTCGTCCGTGACGACTTTGGTCAGCGTCTGGGTAATGGTCGTCTCGTCCAACAGCTTGCCGGCGTGAAAGGGACGGCGCGGAACGGAAAATGGTATGACCTGAATATCGACGATCTTCATGATACACCTCGCGATGAATGGGGAGCTGACAATAAGTTAAAAGCGGGATGCGCTGTCCAGAGAGCGCGCCATTCGATCGCCCGTCTAGCCGGAGCGTTGGCCGGCGCAGCGAAAGCGCAGCGGGTCGCCCAAGCGCGACGAAAGTTCCATCGCGTCTAACCGGCCATGACGGATCACCCAGTCCACCTCGTCGGCCAGCGCGCAGTCGAATAGACCCGGATCATCGGCGCCAATTATTAGCGGCACGTCTGAGCGCAAAAAGCGGTGCACGGGATGGTCCTCGGGTGACGGAACAGCGCCAATGCGCAGATTGGACGTCGGACAGGTTTCGATGGGAATCGCCGACTCGGTCAGGCAGTCTAAAACCCACGTCTGGCGCAGGCGAATTTCCTCCAGACGCGCGGGCGTGTAGGAGCGTTCACAGCGCGCATCGTCCGGGCCTGCGCACAGGTGGCGCTGCTCAGCGACAAGCGCATCGACATCGACGCCAATGCCCCGATTGCGGAGCGCATCGGCGTGGCGTAAATCGTAGTCAATCTGCGCCAACCGTTCGGCCGCAGACTCGCACACATGCGCATGCGGACGACGCGCCACAGCGACGGCCGGATCCAGTCCCAGCGCGGTGCAGTGTCCCAATCGCACAGCGCCCAACTCAGCCACCTCGTGACACCAGCGCACGGCGCTCTCGAGCGATTTGTCGAAGTAAACCTCGCCGACGTGATAGGCCACGTCGAGATGTCGCTCAGGCTGAGCGGCGTTGTCCTCGTGCAGGGCGCTAAAAAAAGCTCCTGTACTAGCCGGCGGATAGCCCTCTTCAAAGTGACAAAGGTCGAGCCCGACGATAACGTCGTTCAACTCGGGCTGCTCGTCGAGCAGGCGACGCGTCGCGCGATAGGTTTCCAAGGGCTGCCAGCGCGGCAGGCTGACGAGATAGCGCGCCGTAAAACCGGGAGAGCTTGCGCAATCTACCGAGCGCGCCATCGTCGCGTGGAAATCCATAAACGCCTCTGGATTATCCGCACCAAACGGCGCCATAGCCCGGTACTCGACGTAGCGCAATCCCTCTCTCTGATGGCGCTCCACAATGCGGGCGACCAGTTCATCGTGTTGAGCAAGCACGTGCCACCAGTAGCGAAAGACGCAAATACTGAAGTTGAACTTTGCCTGAAATCGAGCAAAATCGCCGCCGTCTGCTATGCTATAAACGCAGTAGGGACGCAGCGCATCGGCCGCTCCACGTCGGTATATTGACGGCGGATCGGGGCGCTCGCCATAGGCTTCTTCGAAGCTGTCGACAAAGAGCGTCCAATCGATTGCATCGGCGTGATCGCGGCCGAGTTCAAACAGATCTTCGGCCGTCAGACAGCCTCCTATATGGACGTGTAATTCGCAGGTTTTGGCGGGTAGAGCGTTCGACATAGCGCAGAGTAGCTATTGGCACGCGGCGGCATCTTCGCGACAGTCGATGCCGTTTACTAGGCGATTGTTATCCCAAAACTGCACCAAGCGCTTTTCGCCCGAAGGTGCATAATTGGTCCACGTGCCGTTTTTCTGGTTGCGCGTATAGATGCCTTCCCACTGGACTTGGCCACCGCTGTAGTAAGAAGTATAGGTGCCAGACAGCAGGCCTTGGGCATAGGTAGCGCGAATAGAGAGTTCTCCGCCCCGCGTATACGTCCGCCAAACGCCCTGCTTGCGCCCGTTGCTGTTGATGCCTTGTTCGCGCAGGTTGCCATTACTCCAGTAGATAGCGCTCTGGCCGTGCGCGATGCCGCGCACATAGGTCGTTTCCTCTTTGCGGGCTCCGCCGGGCCAGTACTCGCTGTAGACTCCGTCAATCTCTCCATCGGTCAGCGGCGCCGTAGATTTAATCGTGCCGTCTTCGTATAGCTCAACCCGCGTCTGCTCTATCTGCTGCAGCTGGCCATTTTCATAGCGCTCGCGAAGCGTAACCATCCCCGCTTCGTCGTAGTGCGTCCACAGGCCGCTCTTAAACCCATTGGTATATGCTCCGACGAGTTTTCTCGTGCCGTTTTCATAGAATTCTACGTAGGTCCCATGCAGCTGATCGTCGATGTACTGCGTGCGAATTTCGACTTGGCCGCTTTGAAAATAGCTCGTATAGGTGCCGTGCCAGATCCCCTCGCGGTAAAAACCGTATTCGCTGATCTGTCCGTTGGGCCAATATAGAATGAAGGGGCCGTTCCAACGCCGTCCCGCTTTCCAGGTCTGCTCGAGCGTCTTGCGCCCGGACGGGTCAAAAAACGACCACGTGCTATCGCGCTGCCCCAAAGCAAAAAAACCCTGCACTTCAACGGCGCCATCTTCGTAAAACGCGCTGTAGGCTCCGTGCCATACCGGCTGGCTGTTTTCCAGAAAATACTGGAACTCTTCGCGCAGGGCGCCGCTGGGATAGAGCGTTGTGCCCAGCGCAGGCTCCTCGGGCGTTGGAATGGCATTCGACGCGGCCGTCGGCGCCTCGTGCTGATCTGCGCAGCTCAGCACGAGGAAGCAAACTATCAGAGAGAGCAGGGCAGTGAATGATGTGGTGTTCGGTGTCTTCATCGGATTAGCGGCGGCATTGGGTTCGTGCATCGTACTCCACTCAAAGTACGCGGATGGGCAGGCGCGGCGCAATAGACCACTCGTTAAGCCGACAGGCCGCCGTCAACTAAAAAATGTGCCCCGTTGGCATAGCGGGCCTCGTCGGAGGCGAGGAAGGTCACCCAGGGAGCAATATCTTCCGGCGTGCCGGTGCGCCCCAGGGGAATAGCCGCAGCAAGACGGGCCGCGCGCCCTTCCGGATCGGGATGTATATCGTGGTTTGGCGTCCGTTCAAGAGCACCCGGACAAATGCAGTTGCAGCGAATGCCGCGCGGACCGTAATGGCGTCCGATGTGCTGATTGAGTCCCAGCAAGCCGTGTTTTCCCGTCAGGTATGAAACGTTGGGCGACGCCCCATCCATCGCCGTGACGGAGGATATAATAACGATAGTACCCCCGTCACCCTGAGCCAACATCTGTCCAATAGCGTGCTTGCAGGTAAGCATTACGCCGCGAAAGTTTACCGCGTGCGTCTCGTCCCAGACGCGCTCGTCCAGCTCGTGCAGCGTGTGGTCGCGATCGTGGTACTGCACGGCGGCTGAAGCTACGGCCACATCGAGACACCCCAACGCCTCGACCGTTTGCCGCACGGCGCCTTCAACCTGAGCCGCATCCGATACGTCGGCCGGTATGGCCACGGCTCGGTGGCCGGCTTCCCGTAGTTCCGCGGCGCGCGCCTCTACGCCAGCAGCGGGGAACCCCACCAGCGCCACGGCGGCCCCCTCGCGGGCCATATGCAGTGCCGAAGCCGCCCCAATCCCCGATCCGGCGCCCGTTATGAGAACTACTTTGTTGGAGAGACGCATGATTCGCTACAGCGACGGCATATCGACCGCGTCGTTGCGGCGCTCGTGCATATTCTCTTCCATCGCACGCGGGTAGCGCGGCGGCAGCGCAGATACGTCGTTTAGTCGCTGCAGATGTTCGTCGGCTAATGCGAACGAACCAGCCAGCATATTGTCGCGCGCCTGCTCGACGGTCCGTGCGCCAATAATGACCGAGGTAATGGCCGGCTGTTCGAGCACCCAGCGCAGGGCGACTTGAGCTGGCGAACGGTCCATATGCGCGGCGACGTCGAGCAGAGCGGCCAGCGAATCGTCGGCGCGGGGCGCAAAGTAGCGCTCCGGATAGGCCCAGCCTTCCTCGGAGCGACTGCCGGCTATCGAACGTTCGCCGGGGCGATATTTACCGGAGAGAAAACCTCCGCCCAGCGGACTCCAAACAACCACGCCGAGTCCCTTGAGCTGGCAGACGGGAATTAGCTCCTCTTCGATATCGCGCACGACCAGACTATACTGAGGCTGATAGCAATCAAAGCGCGCCCAGCCCTCTGCATCGCTGATCCACAGCGCTTCCATCAGGCGCCAGGCCTCGTAGTTCGAGCAGGCCGTATAGCGCACCTTGCCCTGACGCACTAGGTCATCGAGCGCGCGCAGCATCTCTTCGAGCGGCGTCTGCGTATCGACGTGATGTATGTAGTAGAGGTCGAGGTGATCTGTCTGCAGGCGGCGCAGCGAATCCTCGACAGCGTTCATAATATGCACGCGCGACATGCCCGAATCGTTGGGACCAGCGCCAAAGGGGTTAAAGAACTTGGTCGCGACAACGGCATCGCGACGACGTCCCTTGAGCGCCTTGCCGAGCAAGATCTCCGATTCACCGTCGCCGTAGGTATTGGCCGTGTCGAAAAAATTGATGCCTGCATCAAACGCCAGGTCGACTATTTTCTTCGACTCTGCTTCGTCAGTGCCGTGCCCAAAGGTCATCGTCCCAAGACAGACTTCCGAAACTTTTAGGCCGGTATTACCCATCCTGCGATAGTGCATAACGCGCGCTCCCTTCGGTGTATATGAGTTGAATGCATAGAGTAGTACATGCGCACCCGCTCAGCAAGAGACCGCTACGTCCCCACAACTATACGACGCTTGTAGGACAGTAGAGGTCAGCAAAAAACCCGGATCGCATGGACGATCCGGGTTGTAGTTACCAGCTGAAAGACAAGCCTATCTTCGGAGCGCCCTCTCAGTGCAGGGGTATGCCGTTTTCTTCAATGATCTTCCGCGTATTGGCCGCTGCCCGCGGATACTTTTCGTTTGGCAGATGCTCCAATAGCATGTAGCCGTCTGGATGGGCCTCGTGCCACAAACGCAGCGCAGTAGCCAAGTCGAGCTCACCGTCGCCGGGAATCTCTTCGTCGATATGCATGACCAAACCCGGACTCATCTTGATATCCTTACAGTGTCCCAAAATGGAAATGGGATTCATGATGGAGAAGATGTGTTCGAGGCGTTCGGTGCTCTCGTACACCTGATCTAAATTCTGGAAGTGGTTAACGTAGTCCATAACGACGCTCATGCGTTGCGATCCAACGTCGGCCAGCACGTCTCGGTTGATCTCAGGTGATCCCATAATGGTCAGCACGTGCGTTTCAATCACTACGTCCACGCCCTCCCCCTCGGCCTTGGCCGCAATCTGCTGCAGCGTTTCGACCAACCGCGCGCGCGCTTCGGGCGTGCGATTCGCCCGATCCGGCACGTACGATCCGGCTGGATTCAGACTGCCCGTGCGGATCAGACAGCCCATAGCATCGAGCTGACGCGCCACTTCAATGCCGCGTTCAATCTTGTCTATAACGCCCCGACGTACGGCTGCGTCCTCGTCAAACAAACATTCGCCGTAGCCGATGCCAAACTGCACGAGATCCATTTCGGCGTCGGCAAAAGTCTGGTGCACTCGCCGTATATCGTCAGCGCCTAGAGCATCAAGCTTATCGCCGGAATAGTGGAAGGCCGCGCCGGTCAGACCGAGCGCTCGTATAGCCGCTAGGTCTTCTGCGCTAGTCTGAACAAATTCTCCTGGAATCATACCGCAAACGCCGAGTCGCATGAGATCATCCTTTCGCGTAGGAATTCGCGCAAAAGCTAACATATAACGGACGCAGGGCAAGACAGCACCTTGCCGCAGGGAGCACCGTAGCCTAATATCTACACGTCGACCAATAGAGAGAATAGCACATGCATTTTGCCATACAATTTGCCGTAATTATCGTTTCGGGCGCCTACACTTCACTTTGGGGAGCCTTTAAAGACGGCCCCTACGAAGGGTTCAAACCCAAGACGTTCCCGCGCAGCATATACTTTCACGTAGCCATTTTCTTGCCGCTCTATTTTCTGCCTCACTTCCAGGTCAACGTGCAGCATCTAAGCCTCGTCCAACTGTTCTTTCTGGTCATGGGAATCGAGCGTTTTCTAGCCGAGATCTACAAAGGATTTTTCCGCACCGAAGACCAGACCAAGTACTTCGTTCCTTCGCGCATCACTTTTTTCGGGCGCTATGTAGAGAGCGACCTGCTGCGCTACGGCGTGGGCTCGGTAATCATAGCCATCGTATTCGCCTTCTTACTGGTGGAACTACCTATCAGCGGTTTCTGGAGCTATCTAGGCGTTGCCTATGCAACGGGGTGCATCGTCGCCCTAGGTGGAGCCTACAAAGACGCCCCTTTTGAAGGATTCAAACCACTCAAGTTCCAGCGCTCGGGCATGGTACTGGCCGTGCTCAGCCCGCTGTTTTTCTGGCTTTCAGATCCAGAAAATCCGCTGCCATTAGGCTTTCTCATCTATATGAATGGCGGCCTTGAGCGCTTTTCCGTCGAGTACTACAAGACCTATATCCAGCGCAACATGTCGGGCAAGTTTCGCCCCGACCTGCCGCGCATCCAGCAGCAGTTGGATACGCGCGAGCGCTTTCACTACGCGGCGCTGGTCATTATTGCAGCTCTCGCTCTGCTCTACGCACATGAACTCGGCATCCTATGATGCCGTAATTATCGGCTCGGGATTTGGCGGTGCACTCGCAGCATACGCGCTGACGCAGGCCGGACAGCGCGTGCTGATGCTCGAGCGCGGCCGCTGGGCCCACCGCGATGCCGACGATTGGAACCAGCGACAAATCCTCATCGAGCAGCGCTACCGTGGACCGGTTCCCGTCGACGTCAAGCAGTATGGTGCCCGACGCTTTAGCCAGATCTATCCCAACGAAACGGTCGGAGGAAAGTCGGTCTTTTACGGCGGCGCTTCGCTGCGCCTGCGCGCGACTGATTTTGCCCGCTGGCCCTTTTCCTATGCCGACTTAGCCCCCTACTACGAGCAGGCCGAGTCCCTGCTGGGCGTGCACGGCACGGTCGGCAGCGATCCATGCGAACCTCCCGGGCTGCAGTCCTATCCCTTTCCCGCCGTCGAGCTGAGTGCACCCGCTCGGCGCCTGCAGCAGGCAAGCGATCAGCTGGGCTACCGCCCTTTTCCCATTCCGCTGGCAATCAACTTTAGCGACGCCCAACGCACGCGCTGCGTGTTGTGCAATACCTGCGATGGATTTCCCTGCCGCATTGAGGCCAAGAACGATTTGGCAGCGACCGTGCTGCGCCATGCCCAACAGCGCGGACTCCACATTGCCAGCGGCGCCATCGCACGCCGCCTGCAGATTGAAAGCGGCCAGGTGCGCGGCGTAGAATACCTCGATGCATCAATTAATCAGTCGCAGGTCGCAGAGGGCCGAATCGTCGTCGTAGCAGCCGGTGCCATTCAGAGCCCGGCGCTGCTAATGCGTTCGGGGTTGGACCATCCGCTGATGGGACGCAATCTCATGCGCCACTGCAATGCGGTCTGCAGCTACGTCTTTCCCTTTCGCACCAACCCAGAACAGGTCTTTCACAAGCAGCTGTGCTTCGGCGACTTTTACGAGGATCTGCGCGCAGAGTTGGGCACGGCTGTCGGCGTGATTCAAGACATCTACACGCCGGCGCCCGAAGTTATCCAGCATCACGCTCCGCCCGGCGGGCGCTGGCTAGCCGGGCTCTTCGCGCCCTTTATGCAAAACTTGCTGTGCATCGCCGAAGACGAACCGCAGCTACAAAACCGCGTGCGGTTGAATGATGCCCTGGATGCACGAGGCATGCAGGGCATCGCGATAGAGCACAATTACAGCCGCGACGATCGGCGGCGGCGCGACTATTTGCTGGGGCACGCGCGCCGCGTGCTGCGCAAAGCCGGCGGCCTGGCTTCCTACACCTATCCTATCGATTCGTTCTCGCACGCCGTAGGCACGCTGCGCAGCGCGAGTACACCCGAGGAGGGCGTGTTGGATTCCCACTGTCGCGTGTGGGGCGTAGACAACCTATTCGTCACTGACGGCTCGTTTATGCCGACGTCTGGTGGCGTTAACCCTAGCCTGACCATTGCCGCCAACGCCCTGCGCGTGGCCGCAAAAATATCAGGCGCAAACGGGCCTTTAGCGTGACAAGCGAGCAAATAAAAAAAATCTGCATCGTCGGCTGCGGCGCCATCGCCAAAGTCCACGCCAAGCAGCTGCGCGGAAAGGCTGAGCTGCACGTTGTCAGCCGTCGCCGCTCAACCGCCGAAGCGTTCTGTGCGACCTACGGCGGTGCGGCAGTGCACGACACCTACGAACAGGCGCTCGACTCCGACATCGATGGCGTAGTGATTTGCACGCCGCCCGAATACCACGTAGAGCAGTCCATCGCTGCACTTGAACGCGACAAAGGCGTCCTGGTCGAAAAACCGCTGTGCACCGAGCTAGGTGAATTATCGACCCTGCAGGAAGCCGTTGCAGCCCATCCCGAGGTTCCCTTTCTCGTCGCCGAAAACTATTACTACAAGCCTTCGGTAAAGCTGCTACAATCGATCATCGCACAGGGTTCGATCGGTGCGCCGCAATCAATCCGCGTGCGAAAGTGCTTTACCCAAACGGCGACGGGCTGGAAGAGCGGCTATGGCTCGCTGCTCGAAGGCGGCATCCACTTTATCGCTCTTATCTCGGCGCTGACAGGACGAGATCCCCAGCGCGTATCGGCCCAATTCCCCGGTCATTTAGCCGGCCAGCCGGAGCGGTGCTCGCAGCTGAAACTCGACTACGGCGACGGACTCGAAGCGGAACTACACTACGCGTGGAACGCCTTCAGCCCGACCAAAGGTCTGTTTCAACACGCCTACGTAGACGGCGACAAAGGCCGCATCGTATTTGAGTGTAACGGGCTCTATGTCCGCCTCAGAGCGCAGACGCACAGCCGGCTCTACGCGCCCAACCTGCGCGACCTGATGGGCTATGCCGCACAAACGCGCGACTTTTTGCGCTGCCTACACGACCGCACGCAGACGCCCGCATCGGGATTTGCGCAGGCACAGCGCGATTTAAATATTGTATTCCAAGCCTATACAGCCCTCCAGGAGAAAAGCTGATGAGCGAAGCCGAAAAGATCATTTATTCCATGCGGGGTGTGAGCAAGCACTACAACCGCAAAAAAATCATCGAGGATATTTCACTATCCTACTTTTATGGCGCCAAGATCGGCGTGCTCGGCTTGAACGGTTCGGGTAAGAGTACTCTGCTGCGCATTATGGCCGGCATCGACCAGGAATTCGAAGGCCATGCCGACCTCTCGCCTGGCTACTCCGTCGGCTATATGGAGCAGGAACCCCAGCTCGAAAACGGTAAGACCGTGCGCGAAATCGTCGAGCAGGGCGCGCAGGCCACGGTAGACCTAGTGCGGGAATACGAAGAGATTAACAACAAATTCGCCGAGCCCATGGACGACGATGCCATGAATGCGCTGATCGAACGCCAGTCGGCGGTAGCCGAAAAGCTCGACGCAGCAGGCGCCTGGGACCTAGACAGCCGCCTGCAGATGGCCATGGACGCGCTGCGCTGTCCGCCCGAAGACCAACTCGTCGACCATCTGTCCGGCGGTGAGAAACGCCGCGTAGCGCTGTGCCGTCTCCTCTTGAGCAAACCGGATATCCTTCTGCTCGACGAGCCCACCAACCACCTCGACGCCGAAACCGTGGCCTGGCTGGAAGGGCATCTGCAGCAGTACCAGGGCACGGTGATTGCCGTCACGCACGATCGCTACTTCCTCGACAACGTCGCCGGCTGGATACTCGAACTGGATCAGGGTCGAGGCATTCCGTGGAAGGGCAATTACTCCTCTTGGCTCGAACAAAAGCAGGAACGCCTGCGCCAGGAGGAAAAGAGCGAGAGCGATCGGCAGAAGACGCTGCAGCGCGAGTTGGAGTGGGTCCGCATGACGCCGCGCGCAAAGCAGCAAAAAAACAAAGCGCGTCTGCGCGCCTACGAGGAACTGCTCAACCAAGATCGCGTGCAGCGAAACGAAGAACTGCAAATCTACATTCCGCCCGGCCCGCGCTTGGGCGCGGTTGTTATCGAAGCAGACGGGCTGAAGAAAACCTACGACGATCGCATCATCTTTGAGAACATGTCCTTTAAGATGCCGCCCGGTGGCATCGTCGGCATCATCGGCCCCAACGGCGCTGGCAAGACGACGCTTTTCCGCATGATAACAGGCCAGGAACAACCCGACGAGGGCGGTCTCAAACTCGGCGAAACGGCCCAGCTGGCCTACGTCGACCAAACGCGTGAGACACTCGATCCCAACAAAACCGTTTGGCAGGAAATATCCGGTGGAGAAGACGAAATCGAGCTGGGCGAGCGCACCGTCAACTCGCGCGCCTACGTCGGTCGCTTCAACTTCAGCGGCTCAGATCAGCAGCAGAAGGTAGGCGAGCTATCCGGCGGTCAGCGCAACCGCGTCAACATCGCCAAAATGCTCAAAGAGGGCGCTAACGTAATTCTCCTCGACGAGCCGACCAACGACCTCGACGTCAATACGCTGCGCGCACTCGAAGAAGGGTTGGAAAACTTCGCCGGCTGCGCCTTGGTAATCAGCCACGACCGCTGGTTTCTAGACCGTCTGGCCACGCATATTCTAGCATTTGAGGGCGATAGCCAGGTCTACTGGTTTGAGGGAAATTATTCGGAGTACGAAGAAAATCGCCGACAGCGCCTCGGTTCGGAAGCCGACATTCCCAAGCGCGTGCACTACCGGCAGCTGACGCGCGCTTAGCTGCACTGTCCCGTCCTAGATCTTAGGGACCGCGCGCACCGGCGCAGCGGTCCCTAAGACACGCTCGATGCCGCGTATAAACTGCTACCAGCCGCACGTCGCGAACGCGCTCAATCCGCGTTCATTTGATCGCGCACAACGCCGCCCGACAAAATTGCTCCAACGCGCGTAATCCCTATATTCTGTGACGATGTTTCTTTCTCCTGTCGCGGATCGTTCATGTCCATTCCTACGCATAGTGCACCCCATACAGCCACGCTGACAGACCGCTTGGGACGACCCCTGCACAGCCTGCGCGTGTCGGTTATTGATCGCTGCGATCTGCGCTGTCAGTACTGCATGCCCGAAGAGCACTATACCTGGCTCCCCAAGGACCATCTACTCAGCGCAGACGAAATAGAGCAGTGCGTTGCCGTCTTCAGCCAGCTCGGCGTTCAGCGCGTGCGCATTACCGGCGGAGAACCGCTGCTGCGCGCTCAGCTCGAAGACATCATAGCGCGCATCGCCGCCATGCCCTCTATCGACGATCTAGCCATGACCACCAACGGCATGCAACTAGCGTCGCGTGCAGCCGATCTGCGCCAAGCGGGCCTGCGACGCATCACCATTAGCCTCGATTCGCTGCACCGGGATCGACTAGAACAATTGACGCGCCGCGATGCGCTCAACCGCGTGCAAACGGGCATCGAAGCAGCCGCTGCAGCCGGATTTGAATCGCTTAAAATCAACACCGTCGTCATGCGCGGTTTTAACGACGATGAACTCGTCGCGCTCATTGAATACGGAAAGCAGGTCGGTGGGGAAATTCGCTTTATAGAGTACATGGACGTCGGTGGCGCAACGCATTGGTCGCAGGCGCAGGTATTTGATCGCCAGGCCATCCTCGACCGCCTCGAACGGCACTATGGCCCGATCGAAACCGACGGCCCGCAGGGGCCTGCGCCAGCAGAGCGCTTTCGCCTCCAGGATGGAACGCGCTTTGGTATTATCGCTTCCGTTAGCGCTCCATTTTGCGGATCCTGCGATCGCAGTCGCCTGACGGCAGACGGCCTGTGGTACCTGTGCCTGTATGCGAGCGAAGGACGCGACCTGCGCAGTCGAATCCGCGCCGGGGCCGATCGCGAAGAACTGACCGACTACGTGCGATCAACGTGGGGGCAGCGCGCAGACCGCGGCGCAGAAGAGCGCGCCAGCACCCCCGCCCGCAGCGCGCTCTTCCAGATCGACGACCTGCGCCAAGATCCCCACCGCGAAATGCACACGCGCGGCGGTTGACGATAATCGACACGCTCAGCACTGCCCCGCTCCGCACATAGGTTAACGGATACATGGACTATTTCCGCGCCAAGCGATTTCTAGACACATTGCCCGACTGGGAAACGGGCACCCCGCCCAGCGGCCCGCTCGAGGACTATCTGCCGCGCATGCGCGCTCTGCTGGCACGCCTTGATAATCCACAGTACACCTTTCGCACGCTGATCGTCGGCGGCACCAACGGCAAGGGCACCGTCTCCAGTTTGGTAGCTGCACTCGCACAGCACGCCGGCCACCGCGTCGGCCTCTATACGTCACCGCATCTCCACACCCAGCGCGAACGCATCCGCATAGACGGTGAACTCCTCGACAAAGACGCGTGGGCCGCGGCTGTGGCAACCCTGTATGACGCCACCCGGGACTTTGCCCGCGAAGGCTTGGGTGCTTTCAGCAAATTCGAAGCCCTGACCGCACTGGCCGCATATTTCTTCTCTCAAGCAAAGGTCGATTGGGCTGTATTCGAAGTCGGCTTGGGCGGCCGCTACGATGCGACCAACGCCTGGGATGCTCAAGCCGCCATCCTGACCCGCATCGGCCTCGACCACGTTGGTATATTGGGCAATACGCTAGAGGAGATCGCCGCCGACAAGGTGCATATCGCGCGCAGTGGATGCCCACTCTACACGACGGCCGCACAGGCCCCCGAGGTCGCCGAACTGCTGCGACAGACCTGTGCGGAACGCAATATCACGCTGCACGTCGCACCCGCCGTATCCATTGAAGAGCGAGCCGCTTATTACGGAGAAAATGCCGGTCTAGCGCTGACGGCGGCACGCGCACTCAGCCTATCTCCTCCCCAACCAACCGACGAAGAGATCGTAGCCAAACACAGCTGGGCAGGCCGTTTTGAGCGCGCCGGCGATCATCCCCTAATCCTGCTCGACGGAGCGCATAATCCACAGGCCGCACGCGTGTTGGCCGATGAACTGCGCACTCTGCGCGGCCGCTGGACGTTGGTCGTTGGCGTGGGAACCGGCCACGACGCACAGGGCATTTTGAGCGCGTTAGCGCCTCTGGCCGATCTCATCATACTCACCGCATCAGACCATCCCAAGGCACTGGCGGCCACCGAGCTGGCCCAGCACGTGCCCGAGGGCGTTACCGCGGAAGTTGTGCCCTCCTTTGCCGCGGCACTGCGCCGTGGCCAACAGCACGCATCCGCAGACGGCGCCCTGTGCGTTGCCGGATCGCTCTTTCTCGTAGCACGCGCCCGAGAAGCCTTCCATCTTCCCTGCGAACGCGACGGCATTACCGAAGACATGGCGTTGGAAAACCTAGCCTGCCTGCAGGTGGCCTGCGACGCGCTGGGACTGACCTATCAGCCCTTCAGCGACGAAGGTTCTTTGTTGCGCGTAGAGCACCGCGCACGACCACACTATTTTTGGCGCAACAAACACCCCTTTAACGACTATATGGGAGCGCGCATCGCCGAAGACAAGGCCTTTCAATACGAGATCTTTGCGCGCATGGACCTGCCGGTTCCCCCGACGTTACAGGTTTTCAATCCACTGGCCGACCCGCGCTTTGACCGCTACAAGACCCATCGAACGATTGGGGAAATGGTCGACGATATTGAGCGCCAATTCACCTTCCCCCTCGTCGTAAAAAAATACCGCAGTTCACTCGCTCAAGGGGTTTTCTTAATCCACGATCGCCAGGCGCTGTCCCAGCGGCTGCACAACCTCTTTGAAAACAGCGCCTACTTGGACAATATCGTCTTGATCCAAGCGTATGTAGCAGGCCCAGAGTACCGCGCCGTCGCCTCGCAGGGCGACCTATTACTGGCCTATGGCAAAGAGAGCAATTCCACCAACCAGCAAGATCTCAACCCACTGCACCAAGAAGATGGACGGGCCGTGCGCGTTGGCGAAGGGCCTCTGCTCGAAGCAATGCGCGCGCTAGTAGCGCGCATCGCCCCGGCAGTAGAATTAGGCTTTTACGCCATTGATCTAATCGACAGCAATGCGGGACTGCGCATTCTGGAACTCAACCCCAATCCCTTTTGCTACTTCTACAACAAGGACAACGGACGCGCAGATTTTACCGCGATTTACCAACGCCTGCTAGAAAAGTACATCGTAGCACTCTAAACGCAGCAGACTCCAACGGCCATGTAGCCGAGCAGCATCGCCCAAAGGACACGTCCATGAACAACCGTTACCTCTTTCTGGATCTGCACGATGTAACCTCTATGGAGCAAATCCACAGGCGCATGCACGTGCCGCGCCGGCACCCGGAAAACCCCATTCTCTGCGGCGAACACCCGTGGGAGCGCTGCGCCTCGCTCTATGGGACGGTGCTGCGCGATCCACATGACGGCGCGTTTAGGATGTGGTATCTCACTGGACCACAGACCGACGGCTTCGTGCAGATTCGCGGTCGACGTGCGCTGGGTAACTGCACGCTGCTGGGCTATGCTGAGTCACAGGACGGCATACGCTGGCACAAGCCTGCGTTAGGCCAAGTCGACTTCGCCGGATCCACGGCCAACAACCTAATCGACGTGGGGCGCAGCAACTGCGAGGGATTTGCCGTGCTCTACGACGAGCGCGATGCCGACCCTCAGCGCCGCTATAAGGGATCCTATTGGGAACATGGTGGCACGGACACCTTCGTCGAGCACCAGGGCCGTTTGATCTGGGGACAGGGCGAGGGCGACGGCATGTGGATGTCTTTTTCCCCAGATGGTATCCACTGGCACAACAACCCGGACAATCCCGTGATTGCCATGGGCAGCGATACGACCCAGTCCCTCGTTTGGGACGAGCACCTATCGTCCTACGTCGCCTTTGGTCGCATGGGAGCCAACGGACGCCGCATCGCGCGGTCCACTAGCCGCGACGGCGCGCAGTTCGACGATCCAGCCCTGGTATTTGAAGCCGATGAATGGGACGAAGATGGCACGCAGTTTTACGGCATGCCGCTCTGCTTGTACGAAGGCATGTATCTCGGGATGGTGTGGATCTATCGCGAGGGCGTCGACGGATGCATCGACACGTCACTAGCCTGCAGCCGCGACGGTATACGGTGGCAGCGCGTGCTCGATCGGCAGACCTTCCTACCGCTGGGCCCGCGCGGATCCTGGGAAGACGGTATGGTGCGCATCAGCCAACACTTTATCGTCATGGAAGACGAGATCTACCTCTACTACGGCGGCGTCCAAGGCCCCCATACCGGGCGCAAGTTTAAGCAAGTCGAGCGCACGCACGCCTCGGCCATCGGCCTAGCGACGCTGCGACGCGACGGCTTTGTCTCAGTAGAAGCCGACCATCAGGAGGGCACCCTATTGACCAAACCCCTCGTCGTTGCCGGAGACGAGCTACGCGTCAACGCCGCTAGCAATGGCCATCTCATAGCCGAAGTCACCGACGATATGGGGTCTCCACTGCCGGGCTATACGTCCCTACCCATGGTCAAAGACCGCACCGATGCCGCCCTGCGCTTCCACCGACCGCTGGCCGCCCTGCGCGGACATACCGTTCGCCTGCGCTTCCGCCTAAAGCGAGCCAACCTATTCTCCTACTGGTTTGTGTAGCCGCCATACAAAAATCCCCTCTACCCGATTTAAAAACCAACCAGATAGAGGGGAACGTAGTAGGAAAAATACGCGCTTAGAGAATGCCGTATTCGTCAAAGACCTCGCGCGGCGAGCGACCGGCAGCCAGTTCGTCACGCACCGTATTCTCTCCTTCAAGCTTCTCCTGTGCCTTGCGAAATACCTCGTCTTTAATCGCAGCCGGAATGACGGCAACGCCGTCGTAATCGGCCAGCACAAAGTCGCCCGGATGGATCTGCACTCCACCGCATAGAATGGGTTCATTGACCGACTCGGGCACAATGCGACCAGCTGAGTCGAGCGGAGAAATACCCCTACTGAAGCAGTTAAATCCCATGCTATTCATCTGGCGCACATCGCGCACGAGTCCATCCGTTATGACCGATTCCACGCCGTGCGCCTTGGCCGCGGTCGACAGCAGTTCGCCCCACAGGCCCGACTTGCATTCACCGTTAGTCGCCACCACGAACACATCCCCTGGCTTGGCGACTTCGTAGGCGGCAAAAATTTGTCCGTAGGGATCGTCGTGCGCCTGATGATTTTCATAGGCATCGAGCGTGACCGCCGTTCCGGCAATCCAAGCCTCTGGGTGACTGGGGCGAATATCAAACGTCATCGCCTGATCGCGATAGCCAAGTTGGTCCATGATGTCGCAGACCAGGGCCGAGTAAATGGGTTTCCACTCTTCGTGCATAAGTAGCTCCTAATAAACTAGCGTGTGAATAGAAAGCGAACGCAGACCGGCCAACACGACCTATGGGCCGGCAACGCGCGGCATCAGCAGCCGGCGGTTGCGCGTCAGCGGCAAACCGGCAAAAGCGCAGCGGTTGTTCCACTGATCGATCGCCTCGGCTGTTTTATACTCGTTTATAATTGCGTGCCGGGCGCGCTCCGTATAGTTGTGTCCGGCTCGATGCACTACGAGCACGTGGATGATCAGCACATCGCCCAGTTCAGCGCGCACCACGACGTGCTCTCCGTGCGGCACGTCCGCATCCGCAATGGTGTGCCCGCCCTCCTGCGTCGACCATTCGCCCTTTAGGTGGCTGCCGGGTAAGGCCTCCGTAGCGCCGGCCTCAAAATCTGTCGGATCGAGATAGGTAATGGCCGCGGCCAGTTCGGGACGGGAATGGCGCTCGTAGGGCCAGTCCTGATGCCAACCCTGCGTACAGGTGAAGCCCGGCGGCTTGTTGCGCACCTTGCCGTTGTGAAAGTCGATGTTGGGGCCGAGCAGATCGCACATAGCGGCGACGATGCGCGGTTCGGTGAACTGATCAAACCAGTAGTCGTTGGCCAGCGTTTGATCCATCATGCCCACGACGTTTTTCGGATTGTAGGGATCGGGCGTATAGCCGTCGGGGCTCTCCATAAAGGAGTAAGCCATATTCTTTGGACGCCCCTCTGTGTGAGATACGAGGACGCCAAACTGGCGACGCATCTCCTCCATCTCTTCCGCGCCGTAAAATCCCGGCAGGTGCAAAAAACCGTCGGCATCAAAGGATGCCTTCTGTTCGCGCGTCAGCAAGAGCAGTTCGTCAGACATATCATTTCCTGTTTGCAGAGGGCAAAAAGAGTGCGAGTACACCCGTCAATACGGGCAGTAGAGCTAGATATTTGAGCGTTTCGGCAACGCCAATCTGGTCGGCAATGCTTCCAATAACGGGCAGGCTTGTGCTGGCCAGCCCCCAGCTTAGACCCAGCGGCAGGCTTGAGGCCAGCCCCGAGTTTTCCGGCGCCAGTTCCTGCGCCAGCGCGACCATGATCGAGTTCGAAGCCAGCAGCAGCCCGCCGCCAACAGCCAGTAGGACATAGCCACTCAGCACGTCCTGCGTAGAGACAAAGGCGTAGAGCGGTGCGGCCGACAGCAGCAGCGAGAGACAGACGATGGTCTTGGGCGCAATGCGGTCGGCCAGATAGCCCGCAATCAGCGCACCGACGACGCCGGCGATATTGTAAACGCCCAGAGCAACGCCGCCCATAACCAGATCCAATCCGCGCTCCTCGCCCAGCAGCGAGAGGAATGTGCCAAATCCCAGTCCCGTAACTGAGCGCATGACCACGATCAGCGTAATCAGGGCCAGAGGGCCGGCGTGAAGCCCGAGCAGGCGCCAGTTAGCCGCCGTGCGCCCTTCGCTGTAGTGCGGATTATCCAGCGGAACAAAGCGAACGAGCAAAAAGACGAACAGCAGGCCTGGGATCGATACGAACGGCAGCGCCTGCAGGCCGATATTCTCGGCGTAGAGCGGCAGCCAAAGCGGCGCCAAACCCAACCCCATCGTGCCACCAAAAATAAACAGCGCCAGGCCGAACGAGCGGCGCTCACCGCTTAGTTCGCCGGCCAGCGAAAAGACCTGCGGATGAAACGCGGCCACGCCTATACCGCCCAGCGCCAGTGCAACGACCAACAGCGGGTAGTTGGGCGCCACGCCCATGAGCGGAGAGAAAATGGCGCAGAGCAGCAGTCCCGCAATCACTAGGTAACGACGTCCCATCCGATCGGCCCACAGCCCCATGAGCGGCTGACTAATGTTGCAGATCGACACGATCGTGCCGAGAAAACCCGTCTGCGCCAAGCTCAAGCCGAGGTTGGCTTTGAGCAGAGGCAGCACCGGCTGCAGCAGCGAGGCGTAGCTATCGACGCAGAAGTGCGATAGCGTCACTAGGAAGAGGCGAAGTTTTTGCATGGTGATGTAGCCGACCTGGCGGGTGCGCACTGCGCAAAGCACCCGCTGTAATGTGAACGATTTCCTATTCTAAGATGCGCTCGACCTGTTGTCCAGATAGACGCACAGGCGCCAAGCGCCCAGCGTGCCGCCACCGGCCAGCAGCACGCCCACGGCAAAGGGAAGCGCCGGATGTAGATCGATCAGATAGCCACCGATTAGACTGCCGCTCACCATAGAGGCGCTCCAAGCCATATGCCCCAGACCGACGAGGCGATTCTTCTCGTCGGGAGCAGCAACGTCGTTAATCAGCTTGGGCACCAGCGTCGAAACAGCCCACGCTGTACCAGTCAGCGCCGTGCCACAGACAAAGAGCCCCGTCAGCGAATCGCGGAAAATAGCCATGCCCAACGCGCTAAGGCAAATACCGCTAGCGGCGATTAGAAGCGGCTTTTTGTGACCTAGGCGGTCGTTTAGGACGCCCGTGCCCAGCTGACATCCGGCGGCAACTACCAACGAGACAGAAGCAAAGTAGGCCGGCAGCGATTCGCTCGCTCCCACGCGATAGATTAGCAGCGGCATCGCCAGCGTCGCCATGCCCCAAAACGTCGTAATCGTCAGGCGCAGACTGAGCAGCAGCCAGATCTCACTGCGCACCAGCAGCGGTCGATAGGCCGTCCACAGCGACGCCTCATCTCCTACTTGGCTGCGCTGAGCCGGCTCTCTGTCGGCAGGCAACAGCAGTGCGGCTAGCGCAATCACTGCCAGCATCCCCACGCTCATCGCGACGCCGATTTGCGCAAACGACCAGCTCGTCTTTATCAGTCCCGTGCACAGGCTGCCCACCGAGTTACCCAGCGTATTACTGAGAAAATAGAGCGCTCCCCCCAGGCCTAAATGCGTGGGTTTAACGGCGCGAATAAGCATACTCTGCCCGGCCGTCGACCAGGGACCGCTAGCCGCCCCCATCAGAAAAAGCAGCAGCGAGAGGCCAGCCGGATCACCCGTGCGAAACACGAGACCCGTCAGCGCCGAGCCGGCCAGTCCGATGATCAGCGTCAGCTTCAGCCCAAAGCGATCGCAGAGGCGACCAGCGATCACCGCAAAAATGCCGCCGAGCAGCAGCATCAGTGCCCGTAGATAGCCTGTAAACCACGGCGGACGCGCTAGGTCGGCTTCTATGTAAACGGGAAAAAGGGAGGAAAAAGGCGCCGATAGAAAGCTGTTGAGGAAGTAGACGAGGCAGAGGACCGCGAAGGCCCGGCTCAGCAAGCCGCTAGGGACCTCTGCCTCGTTTTGCTCACGGTCCAAGTAGCGCTATTTCTTGCTGGCGGCCACGCTGTTTTTCAGCACGCCAATCCGCGAAATTTCTACCTGCACTTTGTCGCCGGGCTGCATGAACGTGCCCGTGGTTGCGCCGACTCCAGAGATGGTGCCGGTGCTGATTAGGTCGCCAGGTTCCAGCGTGATAATCGCCGAGATGTACTCGATGATCTTGTCGACCGGATAGAGCATCTGACCCGTGTTATTGTGCTGCTTGCGCTCTCCGTTGATATAGGTGCTGATATCGAGCACCTGCGGATCGGGGATCTCGTCGCGCGTAACCATCCACGGCCCCTGCGGCGCGAAGGTATCCAGCCACTTGCCGTTGAGCCAGTCGAACCACTCGTCGCGCGGCCGGCTGTCGGTGCGTTTTTTAATGCGCAACTCGCGCTCGGACACGTCGTTCATGACGGTGTATCCGGCGACGTATTTAAGCGCGTCTTTAGCCTTAACTCCCTTGCATTTGCGGCCCATAACGATCGCCAATTCGCCTTCCCAGTCGATTGCATTAGCCACTGGCGGGATGAGAATCTTATCGCCGGGCCCCACGACGGTAGTGGTCGGCGGTTTCATAAAGACACGCGGCGTCTCTTTGTCTTGAATGGCCAGCTTAGCGCGACCGCCCTCTTCGATGTGGTCTTGGTAGTTGCCGGCCAGACAGAATACCTTGCGCGGGTTGGGCACGGGTGCGCGCAGCTTGACGCGCGACAGAGCAAACGAGGTTTTACCATCGGGCTTGCCCAGCTTGGCCTCGGCGGCTTTGGCCGCTTTCTTAGCTGCACTCAGTCCCTTATTACCTGCTTCGAGCAGGCTGAGCATATCGCCCAAAAAATCGTACGCCTTGCGCTTTTCACTGCGCGCTAGCGCCTTTTCGGCCAGCGCTAAATCGACGACGACCGAGTCGCCGGCGATGACAGCACCCAGGCGCTGTTGACCGCCGGCGCTAAATGTAGCCAGTTTCATACTACATCCTCCCTCTAACCTGTGCGTATATTGAGTGTGCGCTGCGTTGCCACCGCGTTTACTACCAATGGAGTCTTCTGTATGTCCGCTGCGTATTTCATCCACGAAACGGCCCACGTCGACGATCCCGTGCAGATCGGCGCCAACACGTCCATCTGGCATTTCTGCCACGTCATGCCCGGCGCGCAAATTGGCGCGGGGTGCAATATCGGACAAAACGTCTACATCGACCGCGACGTGCAGATCGGCAACGGCTGCAAAATACAGAACAACGTCTCCGTCTACAAGGGCGTCACGCTGGAAGACGACGTGTTCTGCGGACCGTCTATGGTCTTTACCAACGTCATCAATCCACGTGCCTTTATCGAGCGCAAAAACGAGTTCCGCCAGACGCGCGTTGGACGCGGCGCAACGCTGGGTGCCAACTGCACCATTGTCTGCGGTTGGAATATCGGTGAATACGCCATGGTCGGCGCAGGTGCCGTCGTCACATCCGACATCCCCGCCTATGCGTTAGTCGTCGGCGTGCCGGGGCGACGCGTTGGCTGGGTATGCCGGTGCGGCGTGCGCTTACCCGAGCAGCTCGGCCAAGTAGCGTGCCCCGAGTGCGCAGATCGCTACGCAATCGACGGCGATGCGCTAAAACCGCTCTAAGCGGCGCTCGAACCGGTCAGTCCGTCGGAAACGAAAGTGGGAACGTCGGCGGCTCTTTCTGCTTGGGCTCGCGTTCCACGATCTCCATTCCGTGGTATTCCTCGACAAAAGCCGCCAGATTCTTGCTCGCTTCCTCAAAGGCGCGACGCCCCTTTTCCGCCGTGGCCTTTTCTGCTTCGCCCATGACCCCGCTCTTGGAATACTGGCTCGTCCACTCGACGATGTTCATCGGCCCCGAAGAAAAAAGATCGGTCCACATGAATTTTGAGCCCCGCTGATTGGTGAGGGCAATCTCGCTTTTGATCTTGTCCTGCCGCACGCTTTCCGGAGAGAGATAGAGCAGCATTGAGGTCTCAAGTTCGCCAGCGTGCGCGCAGCCACCGGGGAATACGCTTTCGCGCCATCCCTCCAGAAAGGCGGGATCGACCTGCAGCATCTGCCACCAAGAGCAGTAGGCACAGCTGGCATCCGTCTCGACAATTGTCCGTCGCGACACCATGTCGACCAGATTGTGATTTGAACCGTGACCGTTGACGATGATCATTTTTTTAAATCCGTGATATGCCAAGCTCTTGGTGATATCGAGGACGTACTGCACAAAGTGCTCGTGGTGGATATTGAGCGAGCCAGGAAAATCCATCACGTGGTGCACGTAGCCGTAGCTGACCGGCGGGAGCACTAGGCTGAGCTCTGGCTTGAGACGCGCCGCTTCTGTAGCTACAGCCGTGGCACAGAGATGATCGACTTTCAGCGGCAGATGGTGACCGTGCTGCTCAACCGAGCCGGTGGGAATAATGGGAATCTTCCCCATCGCTACGGCCTCGTTTACATCGGGCCAAGTAAGTTCGTCAAAGCGATAGATATCTTTTACTGAGGCCATGGCATGTTCTCCTAGGTGGGGGGTAGGACAGGCACGATCGCACTCACGCTACGCGGTAGCGTTCAACGACGTCCTCGTCGAGGGCAACGCCCAGTCCAGGCGCGTCCGTCAAGTGCAGCAGACCATCGCAAAACTGCATATCGTGGCGGGCTAGCTCCTGCGCCAGCGGCGAAGGAGCTAGCGTATATTCGGTCAACGGCTGATCGAGCGCGGCCGCCCACTGCGCCGATGCGGCCAGCAGGACACCGGTGCCAAAAGCGTGTGGCACCGGACGCGTCGCACCAAGCGAACGACAAAAGGCGGCCAGATGCTGAGCCTGGGTGATGCCGCCAATGCGACCCAAGTCAGGCTGGACCACGCCAATGCCAGCCTCTTCGATCAGCGGCCGGTATTCCTCCTGTAGAGCGAGCACTTCACCTGTCGCTATAGGCACCGGCGCTTCCGCACACAGGCGCTTAAAGCCCTCGTAATCGTAGGGCTGCAGCGGCTCTTCTAACCAAGAAATCGCATAAGGAGCAAAGAGTTCGGCACGAGAGAGCGCCGTCTCAGCATCCCAGGCGCGGCCCGCGTCGACCATCAGCTCGACCTCATGCCCCAAGGCCTGACGCGCAGCAGCTACCAGCTCTTCGTCCAGCGCCGCATCCGGCCCCATCGGCGCCCAGCCGTATTTAACGGCGCGGTAACCCTGCCCCAGAAAAGCCTCGGCTGAAGCAGATACGCCCTCTGGGCGTTCCGGCCAGAGCACGCTGGCATAGGCCGGTACCGCATTGACGGCTGACTCCTTGAGCAAGCGCCGGACCGGCAGGCCGGCAGCCTTGCCCTTAATATCCCACAGCGCCATATCGACGCCGCTCATAGCGTGGCGCGAGACGCCGCCCGGGCCGTACCAATACGTGCCGCTGGACATAGCCTGAAAGACGGCCTCCGTATCGAGCGGATCCATGCCCTCGACGATGTGGGCCAGGCCGTGGCGGAAGGGAGCCGACTGCGGAGCCTCAACGACGGCGCGCGCGACGTATGAACCGGATACAACCTCGCCCAACCCACTGAGACCCGCATCAGTCTCCACCCGAACAATCAGGCAGTCCTGCGTGCCATCGGCTACTTCTTTGACTACCGGCAAACGCAGGTGCAACGCTTCGACGCGCGTAATTTTCATAGGGCCTCTCTCAGGGCAGTCCAAGAATCTTGTGAATGCGATTAGAAAGCCGCCAGTTCGGGTGGCGGCGCAGGATTTCTAGCGCCTTTTGCACGTACTGCGGCTCAGAGGATTCAGGCTGTAAGTATACGTGGTCGGCCAGCTCTTCTTGCACCCGATCCTCGCGGAAGGATTTACCTACGACATACTTCAGCTCGCTGATCTGCTCAAACCCTTCGACGATGGGAAAACGCTTGGGAGAAACGGTCCAATGATCAATCAGCTCAAACAGACGCGCATCGGGCGCCACGACGCCGTTGGTTTCTACGTGGAGCTTGTAGTTGGCCCATTTGAGGTGGCGCGCCAGCGGCACGAGGTTTTGCCCCAAGGGCTCGCCGCCGGTAAAGCACACCCATTCGGCCGGGTGCTGTCCGACCTCAGCGGCGACCTCGCCGACGTTCATCTCGCGATAGCTATCGAAGTCCGTATCGCAGAAATGACAGCGTAGATTACACTTGGACAACCGCACGAAGGTGGTTGGCTGGCCAACGCGCAGCCCCTCGCCTTCAATCGAATAGAAGATCTCGTTGATCTGCAGCAGCTGGCCGTCATCGCGCCAAACGGGGCGATGCGATCGGCGCGTTTCATCTGGATTCTCTCGATCCAGCACATCGGTTTCGCTCATGCGGCTAAAAATGAATATCGGGTGGATGGAGTCAAGAGCCTACCAGACGAGCTCTACTTCGTACTCGAGCGGATCGCGCACGCCGTTGGCGCGAAAGGCCGCTATGCGCTCGCTGCAGGCGTCGCAGCGACCACAGGCCGGGCGCCGCCCCTCATAGCAGGTATGCGTCTTTTCATAGGGTACGCCAAGCTCGATACCGATTTTAACGACGTCTACCTTCCAACGTTCTACAAAGGGCGTATAGAGGCGAAACGACGTCTCGCGCGTAGCACCCAAGGCCAGACTCTGCTCTAAGCTGTCATAAAAAATGCGACGGCAGTCGCGATAGGCGGCGTAATCGTCTTTGACCGGTGCTAAATAGAGCTCATCAATGCCCTGTGTCTCGGCGTAAGCAGCCGCCAGCGTAACAAAGAGCATGTTGCGAAAGGGAACGACTGTGCGTACCTGCGCGCCGTCCTCAGCGGCGGGCACATCGAGATGTGCATCGGTCAGCGGACTGCCACCAATCGTATTTAAATCGAGTGAAATCGTCTTGTGCGGCACGCCGAGACCTTCGGCCAGAGCCGCAGCCCACTGCAGTTCGACCCGATGACGCTGGCCGTAATCTACGCTAATCGCACGCACCGACTCACCGCGATCTCGCAGCCACCACAGCAGCGTCGTCGAGTCCATGCCACCGCTGAATAAAAGCGCTTTCTCCATGCGGTTTAAGATAGCGCGGCGCGGAATATTCCGGAAGACCTCACCACCCTCGTCAGGGCACCCAGGATTCTAGCGTGGGTGGCGCGGGCTCTACTGGGTCTTCATTGCAGGCGATGTTGAGTTGGATACTCACCTGTATATCGGCTTGGTCTCTCCCGTAGCAGTGCGGACAGGGCGGTCCAGAGCGCGAGATGCGATGCGGCTCCAGCACGCCGCACACGCGCTTATACTTCTCATATACCGTCGTCCAAACGGGCGGCCGCTTTTGATAGGTCGTGCGATAGGCCTGCTGCTCGCCGTCGGTCAACCCCTCGCGCACGCCCAGTAGCAAACCACTAGCGCGCGCAAAATACGCTTCGAGCAGGTGGCCGTAGCGGCGATCGTCCACCCGCACCACGTCGGCCGCCTGTCCTGCAAATGTCTCTTCATCAACGTAGTGTAGGACGGTGCCATAGCCGAGAAAGCGGTCGAGGAAATGCCAGCGCTCCACTTCGCCCTCTATGCGCAGCCCCCGAGCCCGCTCGTCTAAAAACTGCCAGCGAACCTGGAAAAGCTGCATAAAGCGGCGGCGGCTAATGGATGGATTGCGTTCGAGCAGTGGATCGTAGCGATCCAGTTGAATCGGCCGGGCGGTAAACAGTGCGCCCGCATCGCTGGCAAAGCCATACTCCCATTCGGCAACGGGATAGACATACGCACCAACCGACATAATGCGCGCGGGCGGCGGATAGTCTATGACGTGCTCCCACGCCTCGACCCAGGCGCGTATGTGCAGGCTGTGCATCGCGCTCATCCGCGTGCGACCGCCCATAACGCGTATGGCACGCTCGACGATCTGGCGCGCCCTGCGCCGCCGCTCCGACTCAGCATCGGTGGTGTCGGCATCGGCTATATAGAGCCGGGCAAAGCCTTCTAACTCCGCGCGCTGGCGCGCGTCGGCCGCCAAGCTCAGTGAATCCAGATCGACGTCGACGACCCGTTCGGAGCGGAAAACATCTTTTTGTGAGTTTAGTAGCTTCTCGGCAAAGGAAGGCCATCGAACGGGATCGACCACGTCGACAAAATCAACCTGCTCAGCAGCCAAGTCCTCCGGCACCTCAACGCCGGGTCCCTCGGCACCAAGGCGCTGCATCAACTGCACGGCATCGGCGGGCCGCCGAGCGCTATAGCGTTTAAAAGGATCAAAGAACGTGCCGCGAGCCGATAGAAAGAGGCGCGCTGTCGGCTCGACAACCGGACGAGTCAGGTAGATAGATAGAGCGTGGAGAAGCAGCGAAAGAAAGACAAAAAACGCACCGCGACGCAGCCATGACACGCTCTTTTTGTCCATGCGTTACGACCCGTGAGAGGACGTATCCGTGCGAGGAATCAGCGGAGATCTGTGAGCGCGCGCCGCTGCACGTCAACGTGCCATTCGTCGCTGGGCACCCACTCGTCGGACGACTCAACGCGCTGATGCATCTTAACAAATCCCTTGAGCAGATCAGCCGAGCGCACTAGCGAGTAGGCATAGCGATTGTCGCCGTCGGCGTATTCACCGCTGAGCATCGACTCATCGTTCGTTTCTACCTCGCCCAAGTAGAACGAATGACGGCTAGCGGCCAGCTCCATTTGCCCCACAACGCGGATCTGCGTTCCATCTCGGCGCACAAAGAGCACAATCGGCACGCCGCGCTGCCAGCTATCCTCTTCGGCCAAGTAGATATCAGCCGACCCCTCGTACGAGCCGACCCAACCGTCTTCTACCGCGCTCTCTGGGTTGGCGGCGACAAAGCGCGCAGCCGGCACCGCCGGAGGAGACGGTGCCGGCGCTGGAACTGGATCAACGGTAGGCGCCGTGGTCGCGCAGCTGCACAGGAACGCTAGCGCTAGGGCTATAACCCCGTGCGTGGTTCGACGCTTAGCCATATGGGCAACGACACACATATTAGAAGTAGTCCGACAGTGCGTCTAGATGCCAGCACACGCTATAGGGATCGATGCGTTGACCGCCCTTTAAGCCGCGGCTAGCCGCCTGAGCCGCCTCGATGCGTTTAAAGCGAATCTCCAGGTCAAGCGGTTCGGCAAAACGAAACGGTGCCACGGCACCCAGTTGCGCTACGGCGCGCTGCACGCCCTCATAGATCTCATCCACGGCGCGCTTGGGATGCTTGCTGATGGCCGCATTCCAGCCAAGCGCATCCTTTGTCTTGACCGTCTCAATGCCCGGGAAAAAATCCTGCGCTTCGGCCACGCCCTTATCGTCGCTAGCGGCGAAGATCACCGGGACACCCATCACGCCGGCAAAATGACCGTCAATGCCCATCTCACCGGTCTCGCGTCCGTTGATTTTCATATACTGATAGCTAACCGAACTGAACGTATGGCACATATTCGCATCGACCGTATTGTCCATGGCGTGGTAACCAATAAAGGCAACGCCGGCAAAGCCGTTATCCAATCCGGGAAAGCGGTGTGCAAAGCCCACACCCAGCGCAATGTCGCAGCGCTCGTCGAGCAAATCGTAGTGCAGATTTAGACTGCCGTTGTGATTGTCCCATACAATCACCTGCTCGGCACCGGCGGCAAACAGGCCGCGCGCCGCCGCATCCGCCTCACGAGTGGCCTGCAGCTTGGCAAATTCCAAATTGCGCGACTCATTGAGCGAGGCCCCAGGCGACCCCACGCCACAGGCAACCCCTTCGCAGTCAACGGCAACGATAAACTTCATAGCTCTTCTCCTTGCATCAGCGCTCAACGTCGACCAGTGCAGCGCACGCTTCAGCGCGCAGGTGCCCGTCGACACGGACATCAACACTACAAATATACCTTCCCACTACGGCCGCACGCGGCACAGATACCATCCAGCGCAGCGTGCGCGTCGCATCGGCTGCGACCCGCAGGCGCGTCCGGTCTGTGCGCACGGTCCAGCCCGATGGCCCTATTGGATCGACCTCTATATCGACGCGCTCTGCGCTAGTATTGGTAACGACAAACGTCAGTTCCACCGTACGTCCCGGGCTCACCCGCTGCACAAAGGGCTCCAGTCGCAGCGCGCGCGGATCGTAGACCGAGCGCCAATCGTCGCTGGCGCACAGCGCGCGCACCTGATCTTCAGCGCGCGCAGACCAGCGCAAAATTCGCCGATATTGATCAGCTGAAAACGGATAGATGCAGCCGTGTCCGTTGCAAATCAGCGAAGGTGCCATATCGAGCACCGCCTGCGCTGAGCGCTGAAAACCCTCTACGAA
>JAYOKQ010000025.1:0-2355 GCA_038119905.1 Gemmatimonadota bacterium
GGTGCCATCGTTTTGATGTACATGCCCAGCGTGAGCAGGAAGACGCCCACGCCAATCCAGCGATGTGTTTTCTGATCAACTACCATTTAATACTCCATCTATCCGCGCGGTGTGCCGCTGCGCAAAATCGGCTGGTGCGTTCCCAGTTGGGAGCGTTAATAGGCCAATGATGCGAGGGGCGCAATGCCCATAATGTAGGTTAAAAAAGGCCATTGCGTCCATGGCGGCGAGGGATGGACGCGGGGTATCGGGTCGGTGTGCTGGGGCCGCCAGTGGTTTGTGTTGAGCGAGCCGACCGCACGCTTTAGCTTTGCCAGTTCATGCATTCAATCTGCGCTGGCGGATGAAAGGGTTTCTCATGGTACATGTTATTTACATCCATTCGCACGATACGGGTCGCTACGTGCAGCCCTACGGGCACGCGATTCCCACGCCGCGGATTCAGCAATTGGCCGAGGAAGGCGTGCTGTTTCGCCAGGCGTTCTGCGCGAATCCGACCTGTTCGCCGAGTCGAGCCTGCTTGCTAACGGGCCAGTGGGCCCATAGCTGCGGCATGGGCGGTTTAGTCAATCGGGGATGGAGTCTACCCCACCCCGAACGCCTGCTGCCGGCGTATTTGCGCGGGTGCGGCTACCAGACGGTACGCACGGGCATACAGCACGTTGTGAAGGATCCATTAGAAGGCGGATATGAGCGGATTGAAGGTGGGGACGGAGGTGACGAGGGCGCCGTTGACCGCGCGGTAGATTTTATCGCCGAAGCACACGATCGCCCGTTTTTCCTCGATGTAGGTTTTGGGGTTACCCATCGCAAGGCCGAGGTTTTTGACGATCCACCGGATGGGGAAGAGCGCACCGATCCGCGCTACCTCAAACCACCTGCCCCGCTGCCTGATACGCCGGAAACGCGCTCGGATATGGCGCTCTATGTCGACGCGGCCCGTAGGTTAGATCAACTGGTGGGACGAGTTGTTGACGCCGTAGATCGTTGTGGCCTGCGCGAAGAGACGCTCATTATATGCACCACGGATCACGGAATGGCCTTTCCGCGCATGAAGTGCAACCTGACCGATCACGGCATGGGCGTGATGCTCGTACTGCGCGGACCGGGTGGGTTTACGGGGGGACAGGTCGTCGATGGACTGGCTAGCCACGTCGATCTATTTCCCACGCTGTGTGACGTGGCCGGTCTTGCGGCACCTGACTGGCTGCAGGGTACATCCCTGCGGCCACTTGTCGAGGGGGCCGATAGCGTGCGCGCAGCCGTTTTTGCCGAAATTAACTACCACGTCTGCTACGAACCCCAGCGCGCGGTGCGCACCGCGCGCTGGAAGTATATCCAGCGTCAGCACGATCGAGCACGGCCGGTCTTGCCCGACTGCGACGACAGCCTAAGCAAAGACTATCTGCTGGAAAACGGATGGGCGGAGCGCGAAGAAGCGGCAGAGCGGTTGTATGACGTAGTCTTTGATCCAAACGAGGCACATAACCTAGCTGCAGATCCAACCTATGCGGACGTGCTGGACGAACTGCGCGCTCAGCTGCATTCGTGGCGAGAGCAGACGGGTGATCCGCTGCTCGAACAGCCCGTTTTCATGCCACCGGAGACGGCGCAGATTGCCGATCCTGACGAGCGTTCGCCGCGCAAGGCACCGGCTCACTCGGCGCGCACATTGCTGGGATTGGATTGAGCCGCATCGTCGACCACGCATCCCCCGGGAGCGCTCAATGAGCCAAATCGCGTGGTGCGGATTGGGCTGGCTTGCATGGTGTGTTTTGCACAGCCTGCTAGCGGGCACGGCGGTGGCCCGTCCGCTAGAGCGGCTGTTGGGCGTCCGTTACCGTCTATTTTACAGCCTGTTTAGCACCCTCAGTCTATGGCCCGTTTGGGACGCGACGCGCGCGCTGCGCGGGGCTGTGATTTGGGAGTGGAGCGGTTGGTTCGGAGCGCTACAGGGCTTGCTGTGGCTCGCCGCCGCCGCGCTGTTTTATTTGGCGGCACGGCGCTACGATTTGGGCCGCTTTCTAGGCCTATTGCCAAGCGAGCAGGGCATGGCGCCGGACGGTTTGGATACCGGTGGCGTTCTCGCCCACGTGCGTCATCCGTGGTACCTGGCTGCGTTGCTGCTGCTGTGGGGCCGCGATCTAACCCATATCGACCTAGGGGTAAACGGCATACTCAGCGTCTATATCGCAGCGGGCAGTGCGTTGGAAGAGCGCAAGCTGGCCCGCGCCTATGGCGACGTTTATCGGGCCTATCAGCAGCGGGGGCCGCCTGGAATAGCCGGGGGGGGCACACCGCCCCCCGGGGCGGGGGATAGCCAGGGAGGAAAAAATTTGTATAGCGGGCCACAAA
>JAYOKQ010000025.1:2365-46375 GCA_038119905.1 Gemmatimonadota bacterium
CCCGCGCCTTTGGCGAGTTTTATGGGCCATAACAGCCGGGCGTGCCGATGCTCTCCCCGTGTCGGACAATCGGCACGCGCTGGCGTGCTTAGCGCAGGGTATCTAAGAGTTCGTCGAGCGTCCAGAGTCGCTCTGATTGGCGGACCAGCAGATCTATGATGCGCGGATGGGCGCGAATCGTATAGGGATCGATAAAAGCAAAGCTCGGCTGCGCCGTTCCGTCTCCGTCTGTCACAACCATCTGTTCGTCTTCTATGACGGTCACTTCGTCGTCTCGGCCTGTCGCTTGTAGGTGGCGGTACTGTGGCATATTGTCACACCTTGTTGAGCGAGTTGACACACCCTACGCCTTTTGGTCTCTCCAAAAGGATACCTAACCCATATCTATCAATTTCCGTGCCAGCGGCGTGCCGACAGCGAGCTAATAGGGCCAGATGCGCTGCTGAGGGCGTTCGCTCTGGAGTTGGTGGACCAGTAACTGGTGGCGCAGCGCGTGCAGCGCTGCGCTGTGGGTGGGTTCGGTGCTCAGGTCGCGATAGGCTTGAGGGTCGTCTGGCAGGTAGTAGAGCTGTTCGCTCCCATTTTCGGTTAGCACGTATCGATAGGATGCGGTGCGCAGCGTTTTCCATCCCTTCATCTCGGTTAGCGCACCCGGTTTACCACACCAATTCGCGTCGTCCAGCGCCGGCATTAGCGACTGCCCCTGCAGGTTTTCGGGCACCGGAATGCCCGCACACTCGAGTAGGGTGGGCAGGACGTCGACTCCCTCTGCCAGTCCGCTTTCCGTGCGTCCGGGCGCGGCAATCCGCTCGGGCCAACGCACGATCAGCGGAACGCGTGTGACGCAGTCGTGGCCAGGGTACCCCTTGCCATAGCGCAGGTGTTCGCCGAGCCATTCGCCGTGATCAGAGGTAAAGACGACGATGGTTTCTTCGTCTAATCCCATCGTTTCTAAGTGGCTTAAGATGCGGCCGACGTGGTGGTCTACCTCGCTGACCATGGCATAGTAACCGGTGTGGGCACGTCGCAGTTCGTCCTGGCCAAACTCGTCTGGTTTGCGCCGAGCTTCTACTTCGGCCGGGAACGAGTGGATGCGCAGTGCCTGTGGATCATAGCGGTCGATAAACTCACGCGGTGCGACCCAGGGCGAATGCGGAGAGTAAAATCCGGCCACGCAGAGAAAGGGGTGCGCGCGGTGTTGCTCTATGAAGGCCATGGTCTGTTCGGCGACAAACGCGCTGTGCGTATACTCGCTGTCGCCGCGAAAGGGCAGCGCGTCGAGTGGAAAGCGTTCAGTCGGGTGAACCAGGCCGTCGTTCACGCCCATTTGCTGCTGCCATACCTGGGCGGCGGGAGGCAGGCCGAGGCTGATGTGGTCGAGCTGGTCGGGGGCCTGTCGCTGCACCCAGGCGCGATAGGCATCTGGATAGGGTCCGGGTTCATCGGAAATTTCCAGGTGGTCAAAGCCGTAGGCTGGATGTATTGTGCGGTGGTCGCGGTTGGCGTGCGGCAGAAAGTGCAGCTTGCCGATATTGGCGCTAGTGTAGCCGAAGTTGCGCAGATAGTGGGGAAGAATGGCAACGTTCTCTGATACTGGAACCCCCATATGCGTTACGCCGAGACTAGAGGGATACTGGCCGCTGAGAAACGACAATCGCGAGGGCATGCAGACTGGGTTTTGCACAAAGTAGTGGTCGAAGTTGACGCCTTCGCGGGCCAAGCGGTCTAGATGGGGCGTTTGGATGTCGGGGTTGCCGTTGGCCCCGAGTGCGTCGTGGCGCTGTTGGTCGGTGTAGATCAGCAGGATATTGGGACGTCGCACGGTGGCTATTTCTCCTCTACTTGGGGCCTTCAGAGACGACTTCTATATCAAAGCCCTGCACGTCGACGCCGCCTTGGCCGTTTTGCACGCGCAGAGTGATGGTGTGGAATCCCAGATGGCGTTCGGCGGGTCGGAGCGTCATCTGACCGCTCTGCGCATCGAGTTCGACAAAATCGGGTCCCTCATCCAGTAAAAAGCAGAGCGCGTCCGCGTCGCGAATGGCCGCTTGATAGCGATGGGGGCCGTCGCTTATACAGCGCAGGTCGCCGTCTCCGACCAAGCTTTGCACGCGGTAGTGGGTCGTCGCTCCGGCGACGGCTTTTGCGGGCGGTCTGGAGAAAATAAAGGGGCGTGGTGCGGCGGCAAGGTCGGACGGGCCGCTCGCCGTGCCGCGCTCGTCCAGGGCGACGACGCGGTAATAGCTGCGGTTGGCCGCCTCGCTCTGTGGGCCGACGACCTGCAGCGACAGGCCGTCGCACTCGCCAACGCGATTGGCAGGCTGCGGCTGTAGGCCGATTGCTCCGCCGCAGTAGATCTCGTGTGCGGAATCTCGTGCGGTGAAACCGCGCTCATCGCTGGCATAGACGACGTAGCGAACGGGGGCGTTGCCGCGTGGATTGGCGCGCCAGTAGAGGGTCATCGTGCGCGTCGGCCAGTCGGCATCGAGCTCGACGTCGAGCGGTACGCCAGGGGCCGAGAGCACGAAGGAAGCTGTGGGGCTCCACGGTCCCCACAGCCCGTCGGCGCTGCGCGCCCGCACGCGCCAAAAATACGGGGTTCCAGGGTTCAGCTGGCCGTTTTCAGGCGGACTCCACTGCGTCTGGCCGGCAAAGGGAGTATTAGAAATGAGTTTTTCGAACACCGGCGAGAGCACGTAGCGCATCGCGCTGTCGGTTCCAAGTTCAATGTGATAGTCGTCGGCTGCCGGCACGGTCTCCCAGCGCAAGAGCGGCTGGGTGCCGGTTGTGGACTGGCCGTCGATAGGCGCCTGTAGGCGGGGTGCGGCTGGTGGGACGAGATCGTTGCGCTCCTGCCAGCGATGCGTTAGACGGACGTGCCGGCCGGCGCTGTCGTCCTCATAGTATACGCTGTTGTCGCCGACGTGCAGCGCCGGTAGTGAGAGCGGCGCCATCTGTAAATCCAATTCGATCGCTAGGTGTTTGAGATGCTCAACGGAGCCCTCGAAGCGCACGTAACATGTATAGGTTGCCGGACTGTCGCTAGGTATATGGGGGTCGAGGTTGCCGTCCGGGGCGACCACGTGCCAATCGTGGCCGTCCCGCGCATACGCGCACTGCATCCCGTGATCCCCTTCGCAGGTCAGACGGCCACCGACGATGACATAGGGAGTCTGCAGGCGGTAGACCAGTCGCACGGGGCGCGTTGCGTCGGTAGGGACGAGGCCCTCTTCTGTAGACTGTAGGTTGTCGGCGTCGACGCACCAGCGCGCGAAGTCTGCATCCAAGCGGGGCGTAAAGCGCCAAAGGCCGTTGCTCAGTCGCGGCGGTGGATCGCCGTAGCCGTGGTACTTGCCGCGATCGGCCCACTGCCAAACGAGGGCTTCGCCGGGACGCAGGGCGCAGTCCATACGGTGGTTTCCGACGCGCGGTCTGCCGCCGCTACGCGGACCGTCGTATACGAAGAGGGCGGCTGCGCTCTCGTTGCGCTGGCGATTTTCAGCGCTGAGTATGCCGTAGGCATGGCCGCGTTTGACCAGATCGTGATCGCGCGCCAGATCCTCTTCACTGGCTACCGTTTCGTTGTCGCGCAGCAGGTAGAGCAGATGCTCGTCGCTGTCGAGTAAATGGAAGCTTCCGTCGTAGCCCACTTCCGTCGTGCAGTGCCCGTGTGGCACGCCGCGGCGCACGGGTAGTCCGGCAGCCTGCCACAGATTGGAAACGGTATAGGCTTCGTCCCAGCACAGCGTATAGCCGTAGATATTGAGCATTTTTATGGTGTCTTTTACCTCGTCGTCGGCGGTGGTGCTGTGATAGCGGTGACGACGGGCAAATTCCCACAGGGCGCGCGCTTTTTCCGCATCGGTCATTGATGGATCTATGATGCTGTCGACCAACTCGTCCAGCGAATGCCAGCGCCGTCGTCCATCTATGGACAGACGCGGGTTGACTACCTCGCTGTCGCCGATGTTTTCCAGTGCGAGTTCGACGTTGTTTTCCCAGTGCTGCTGGTAGGCGCCGTAGCCGATCGGGTCGCGCATGCTTTCGCCGTCGACGGTTCCACCGACGCGAATGGTATAGGCGTGCTGCGGATTTGTTACGGATTCTATGTGTTCGCGCATGAGCTACCGTCCGTATGGCGTTGGAAAAATGGATGGAGGAGCTGCGCCGTTTCCCGCGCGTGCTCGATATATGGGGCGTGGCCACACCGGGCAAAGAAGTGGACTTGGCTGTCGGGAATGTCCTCGGCAAAGCGCAGCGCTGCGAGGGGACTTACGACGCGGTCATCGCGTCCCCACACAATGAGAGTCGGGACGTCAATCTCGGCCAGGCGTTCAGACAGCACGTCAATATCGGGCGGGATCACGTTGCGTGCCGCTAGCTGATAGGCGTAAAATGTCTCGGGTACTTTCAGTGCCTCAATCGCCTCGCTGACCAGGGCGTCGGGGACTGCGCTGGCATCGTAAAAACAGCGCTCGACCGCGCGTCGTGTGGCCCGGTCGAGCAGCCCTGTTTGCCGTATGAGATAGTGCACCGCGGGGTATTTAAGCAGGCTGCCGAGCCAGCCGCCCATTTGGCGCACGTGGCCGGGTAGCGGTTGGCGGTATCCGGCGGCAGCCATCAGCGCGATGGCGCGGGTGCGGCGGCGGATACCGGGATGTTCTAGCCATAGGCGCAGTGCGATGCCGCCGCCCAGCGACGATCCACACAGCACGATGGAATCGAGCTCCATTGCTTCTATAAAGGCTTCGATATAGTCTGCCTGCATGCTCGGAGCATATCGCTGCGCGGGGGCTAGGTTGGCCAGCGCCGGACGGCCGCTCTGTCCGTGGCCGACTAGGTCAGGTGCGATGCAGCGAATGTGCGGCAGGTGTTCGACCAATGTGCGCCAGGTGCCCTTGTGATCAAAGAGACCGTGCAGCATGAGCAGGACGTGCGGTGGAGAGCCGCCGCTATCGCAGTAGGCCAGGTGCACGTCGTCGCGCACGGAAATGAAGTGGGTGGTGTCAAACACGCTAGATCGCTGCTCGGATATCGGGTGGCTCTACGACCTTGAGCGGGTGATGGTCAGCACGTCGTCGAGCGTGTTTTTGAATTGGGCGTAGAGCTGGTTAAAATCGCCGCCTAGTGCAATCCACTGCAGGCCCTGTCCGAGCCAGTGTGCGACGGCATGGCGGTCGTAGCCCATGGAGATGCCAATGGTCTTGTCGGTTTGCAGCGTGCGTTTGATCACGTGTTCGGTGGCATCGACAACCTGCGGTGCGGTCACGTTGCCCGACAGGCCCATGGAGCCAGCCAGATCGTTGAAGCCGATACACAATCCGTCCAATCCATCTACTGCAAGGATGTCGTCGATCGCCTCGACGGCACGAATGTGCTCAATTTGGACGATGACCATGATCTGCTCGTCGGCGTCGACGAGGTATTCTGGATAGGGCTGACCGCCGAAGCGCCGCCCGCGGCGCGGGCCGAATCCCCGAATGCCTATAGGAGGATATTTACAGGCAGAGACCGCGCATTCGACGTCGGCTACCGACTGGACCTGCGGAACGATAACGGCGGCAGGATGGAGTTCGAGCACAGGTTTGATCAATACTGGATCGGCTGCGGGCACGCGCACAAAGGGCGCTGCTCCGGTGCCGCGCACGGCCATTACATGGCCGAGAGCCGTTGCCAAATCAATAGGGCAGTGTTCCATGTCAATCCAAGTAAAATCGTAGCCGGCATCGCCGACCAATTCGCTGATAGCCGGGTCGGTGAAGCTGATCGTCGTTCCGACGCAGAGTTGGCCGCGGGCGATTTTAGCTCTGAACAGATCTACGTTGTTAATGGTCATGCGGACTCCGTGTTGAGTGAACTGTATCCGGCCTATTAATAGGCGACCGTAACCAGGCGGTGTTCGACGCGTTGAAAGGCATCGCCCTGAGCGCGCAGGCTGAGCACGTAGGCGCCGGGTGGCACGCGCAAACCGGCGGCGTTGCGCCCATCCCACCGTAGGGCAATGCGCCCGGCGGCCGTCGAGGCGTCAGCGGCTGTAACTATGCGGCGACCCGCTAGGTCGAAAATAGCCAGCTCAACGGGGCGCGGATCGATGATTTTGAGCAGGTCAAAGGAGACGACGACTTCGTCGTGGATCCCGTCGCCGTTGGGCGTGAGCACCGGCGTCGACAGCGTGAGGCGATCGAGCAGGCGGTCATCTGAGGGTAGGGCGACAAAAGTCACGCCGCTATCGACCGTCTCGTCGGCGTCGCCGGCATCGACAGGTTGGCGGACCTGTGGCCCTAGCGCGCGGTTGAATAGAAAAGCATCAAAGCGCGTTTGATTGAGAAAGAGCGTGCTCTGTATGTCGATTTCGATCAGTGCTGACCGGCGCAGCGGCTCGTTGAGGGTTAGCAAGACCCCCTGTTCGACCGCAGTGCTCTCGACTTCCTGGACGCGGCCATCAATGCGCAGCTGACTAAAGTCGAGTCCGGCGCTGCTGGCCAATTGTATCTGGTCAAATCCCCGACTCGAGGCGACCATATTGGTGCGCAGGTAGTAGGTAAAATCACTCTGCTGTCCGGGTTCGGCCTGCCGGGGAAAAATTTCGGCGCGCGTCGACTGAGCCAGGGGCTGGTTGTATTCAATGCGCAGTTCGTCGAGGACGGCGCTGGCCAGCGGATCCTCCGCGTCAAAGCGCAGTTCGAGCTGGACGTAGCGGCGCGGAGCCGGAGAAAGAAAGAGCTGTCCGGATGCATCGTATGGACGGCTCCACGTGCTCCAGTCGGCCCCGACGGTGCGCATGGTGTCGATGGCACCGCGAAAGGAGGGAATCAGCTTATCGTAGCGCGTCTGGGTAACCTCTTTGCCATTTTTGTCGTAAAACACGTACTCTTCGCGCAGCTGATTGCCCGTTCGGCTGCGAATCTGTAGGCGCGCGCCGTTGGGTATATCGGCGTCCCAGTGCAGCGCAGTGATATGCTGCACTGCACCAAGGTCAAAAATGGGCGAGTGGGCGGTCGCTTCGGCTGGATGACCGTAGCCGAATACCTGCCACTCAGCCGTGGTGCCAATGCGTCCATTAAAGGCCTGTATGCCGTCGGACATGGGAAAGAACAGGCGGACGTGGCGCACCTTGCGCAGGGGAAAGTTTTCCTCGAAATGGACGATGCCTTGCAGGTTGCGCGGATCGGAAGGCAGCTCGCCCATCAGCTCCCAGCGAAGCGATCCGTCCACCGAGCGCGAACCATCCGACGTGTAGAACTGATACCACAGATAGTTGAACGTTCCGCCGCGGTGGTAGCCGGCTCCGCGGCCGGGGGCGATGCCGGATCCATCGCCGAGCATGCGCACAGTATCAACCCAAAAGAGCGCGCCGAGGTCGAGCTCAAATTGACCAAACTGCTGTTCGGGTTGAGCCCCCGATCCGCCGCGGTGCACGGTGCCCCAATAGGTCGTGATATCGCCGTCGACTAGCGTGTTGCTGATGCCTATGCTCTCAACTAGTTCGCGGCCAAAGGTCGATCCGACTTCGGAAACGATGGTGATGCCCCCGCCGCGATCCCAGACGCCCAGAGAGATGTTGTCGCCCAGACTTTCGACGACGACTTCGCTCAGCCGTATGTCTAGATCGCTCTGGAGGCGATCCGCTTCAATGCGGATATATTGCAGCGGGTTCTTATCAAAATCGACGACGATGGTGCGCTCTTGGTTAAAGCTGTAGCTGGTGCTCTTGTTGTAGCGCAGCGAGCCGGGAATGACAGAGTTGGCGTTGTTGAAAAAGGGTTCGCCATCCGACGTCAGCACGCGGAAAAATTCGAGCGGTGCTCCTTCGTCGGCAAAGTGCAATTCAATGCGGCGCGCGGAAACGGCGCGCCCGAGGTCTACTTCGATCCACCATTCCTCTATTGGAGCCGAGGTGTCGGGCGACCAGTAGGTCGAGCGATCGCCGTCTATCAGGCGGTCTGCCTGAGATGGGTTGGATCCAACGCCGCGTATGCCGCCGCCAAAGCGCACGGAATTTTCCACGGCGTTGATGTCGCGGCGGACAAAGCCGGGGCGCAAGCTGCCGTTTTCTACTGATAGAGCATCGCCTGGTAACTGCCAGCGATTCCAATCCTGTGAAGAGGTAATCCGCACCTCGTCTGCGCCGAGGGGACCACAGGCTATCAAGAGGATATATAGAGCATATTTCATGGAAGAGTCTCCGGTGAACGTGCCAGCGCATCTCGTCTTTGTAACGAACGGGTGCGTATCATTCGGCGCGGTAATGAGCGCTGAGTGATGGGCTGGGGTCGTGCCGAAGTATAGCCAATGGTGGGGGAGATGGGCAATAGTCGGGGCGCCGAATTGCGCGGTCAATCGACGCGCGCAATTCGGTGCCTTTGAGGCTACTGCCCCGGTTCGATAACGACTTTCATTGATCCTTCGCTGCCGGTTATGTCGATGCCTTCGGCAATGGAAGAGAGCGGCAGGCGATGGGTTATGAATTGATCGAGCGGGGCTTTGGTCGACTTGAGAAAAGACAGTGCGGTCTTAAACTGCATGGCCGGATAGGCCCACATGCCGCGGATGTCGATGTCTTTAAAACAGACGATATGCGGGTGGATTTCAACCGCGCCCGGATCGGTGAAGTGGCCGACTTCAACGACGATTCCGCCTCGGCGCACGAGGTCGAGCGACTCCTTAAAGGCGACGGGTACGCCGGCCGTTTCGATAACGATATCCGGACCTATGCCGTCGCAGAGGTCTGCCAAGATGGCTTGGCGCTCTTCAAGCGAAGTGGCGCCGACGTCGAGCGTGTGCTGAGCGCCCATCGCCTGTGCGAGTGCGAGTCGCGATGGACTCAAATCGGCGGCTATAATGCGGTCGGTGCCGACGTGCGCTAACGCGGCGACGACGAGCTGTCCGATGGGACCTGCACCCATGACGAGCACGGATTTATCCATGCCGAGTCCCTCGCCGATATGGGGAATGCCGGGGCCTAGGGCGCGTTCGACGGCGCGCGTGGCTACGGCAGCCGGTTCGGTTAGCACGGCGTATTCCGACGGCAGTTCGTCGGGGATTTTAAAGACCCATGAGCGAGACGTCATATGCATGTACTGGGAAAAACCGCCGCGCGGAGCCGGCGAAACGTCTGCCGAGACAAATCCATAGACAAAGCGGTTGGAGCACAGCGTGGGGCGCTGGGGCATGTGCAGGCAGTAATAGCAGCGTCCGCAGGCCGTCGACGAAGGCGTCGTCGTAATGCGGTCGCCCTCTTTGATCGGGCCGCCGACAATGGCCATGTGCTGGTCGGCCTGGGAGCCTAGTTCGGCGATTGTGCCGACCAGTTCATGGCCCGGGACAACGGGAAACTGCAGGCCCATATGGCCGGCGTACATGTGCTTATCGCTGCCGCAGATGCCGGTTCGTTCAATGGAGAGCAACAGCTCGTCTGGGCCGATAGTCGGACGCTCAAATTCGCGCACTTCGATCTTACCAGGTTCGAGCATAACGGCGGATTGAATGCTGGCCATAGTCGATTCCTTGGGAAAAAGGGTAGAATGGAGAACGAACTAGCGCACTTTGCCGCGGGCAGAAACCGGCCATACGTCGACGAGCTGGCCGTCGCGCAGGACATATAAATTGTCATGCAAGTTGACCGTAGTGCAGCCGTGCCCGGGGATAAACTCGAGTAGGTCGCCCACGTTTAGATCGGTGCAAGCTTCGCCGTCGAGCGTGCGCAGGCGTCCGTGTTCTTCCGACAGCGCGTGGCATTCGAGATCTGACCGATCTTTGACTAGGGGAAAACCGTGTTCGGGGGTGAGGCTCTTTAGTCCGGCGTCGGTAATGACTTGGTGGGGCGTAGGTCGACTGCCGATGGTTGTCAGCACGGTGAGTGCATTCTTGAATCCGAGACCGAGGCGGCCATAGGCCGCATCCATGAGGGCATAGGATCCGGCCTGTACTTCGGTGATGCCGTCGAAGGTTGTGCTGACGTAATAATCGCCGGTTGCCGAAGACGAGCAGATGCCGACGTCGAGGCCGGCCCCTTCGATATCGGCGCGGGCGTCGACCAGACGCTGCAGACATTCGCGCGCCTTTTCCTCGCGCTCGCTATCGTCCTCTAGGTCGACGACGTGGCCCTCGTAGCCCATGATGCCGGCAAAGTGCAGATGAGAAGCCTGCGCTGCAGCGCGGGCTAGCTCAATTGCATTCGTTCCCGGCGTAGCGCCGCAGCGATTGTGGCCGATATTGACCTCGACCAGCACGCGCGGAGTGACGCCGGCCCGTCCCGCCGCTTCGTCGAGCGCGCTCAGGTTGGCCGGGTGATCTACGGCAACCATGATGTCACAGCGGCCGGCTAGCGCCATCAGGCGCTCGATTTTTTTGCGACCGACAACTTCGTTGGCGATAAGGATATCGCGTATGCCAGCGTCTGCCATCACTTCCGCTTCGCCGAGCTTGGCACAGGTGATGCCGATGGCACCGGCATCGAGCTGCCGCTGGGCGATGGCCGGCGTCTTGTGCGACTTGCTGTGCGGCCGCAGGTATTTACCCGTCGCGCGAAAGTGGGCGGCCATTTTCTCTATGTTGAAATCGAGTGCATCGAGATCGACGAGTAGAACGGGTGTGTCGATCTCGTCGCGGTGCATGCCTAAGTAATCGCCTGCGGGTAGCTGCATGAGTCTATCCTCGGAAAAGAGACGCGATTGACAATCAGAAGTGCAGCGGTAGATCGCCGCTGTCGTCGAATGACATCTCGCTGGCTTCCTCGACAATGGATAGATCATCGCGCGCTTCGACTTCTGCGCGATAGGCTTCCGAGACGAGGAGTTCGCCTAAGTCGAGCGTGTTGTGAATGCGCAGGATTTTCTCCTCGCCAGGTTCGCGCAGGCCGACCGTTTGCAGTGCTTTTTCGATGCAGATCTGATCGGTGTCAAAATAGAGGGGAATGTGCGCGCCAGATGGGTGATTGCCCGTCATGCAGTTGATATAGGTGATCTCGCGATCCATCTCGTCAATGGCGCGTCGATGCGCGTATTCGGCCGTGCCGATGCCCGAGGCGTTGCCGTGCGTTTCCGGCGTCAGACCGCGCACGAGGATCCGCGTGACCTTGGGGTATTCCTTCTCTGCGGCGTGGTTGTCGTGGAACTTGCGCCCGACGACGTTGGTGTCCATGCCGGCGCCGGAGATATTCTTGCCGATTTCGTCGACGATAAGCAGGTCGACGTGATCAAAGGGCAGGCGCGGCATCCACTTTTTGGCTAAGATCAACAGCTCCTTTTCGCGCTCGACAAATTCCTCGGGGGCGACGCCTTTGAGCAGGGCCGTCTTGTCGTACTGGTTCTCGACAATCCCCAGTCCCATGAGCACGCCGCACTTTTCAATGACCTGCTGGCCGACGGAGCGAATAATGCGGTCGAAGCTGTAGTGGACAATGGCCTGGTGATAGAGCGCGGCACCTTTGTGCTTGCCCAAGCCGATGAGCATCATCTTGTGCAGGCCGCTCTCTATTTCGCCGACAAAATCGGTGTGTGGTTTGATGCGACCGACTACGGCAACGTGATCGGCTTCAAAGGCGTATTTGTCGAAAAACACCGGAACGCCGTCTTCGGTCTGGCCGATCTGCACGGTCTCCATACTCGCTTTGATGGGCGCGCCGACATAGTCCTCTGTAACGCCGTAGCCTTCGATGATTTCGCGCTGCGCCTCGGCAATTCCGCCGCCGTGGCTGCCCATAGCTGGAACGAGGAACGGCTCGAGTCCAATGGCCTTCAGTTCCTCTACAAGCGATTTAATGATGAGGGCGATATTATTGATACCGCGACTGCCTACGGAAACGGCCACCGTTTGGCCCGGTGTCGTGCGCGATCCCAGATTGAGGCGCTGGACCTCCTCTTTTACTGCGGCGGGAATATCGTCTACGGTGGGGGCATCAAAGTGCTGGCGTATGCGCAACATGCGGGGCAGTGACATAGTGAGCTCCTATATGGCTTCGCTGAAGATGGCTTCGATATCGGCCTGCGTGGTCTTGCGCGGATTGACCGTGACGTTGCCGCTGGTCATGGCGGCCGCGCTCATGTTTTTTATGCCGGCTCGCTTGACGCCGTAGGCGCTGAGCTTGGCCGGAATGCGCAGATCGTCGTTGAGTTCCCACACGGAGTCGACGGCAGCTTGAGCCGCTTCGCGCGGTGTCATATCGCGCGTGTCGGTGCCGAGCGCCTCTGCGATCTGCGCGAACTTAGCCAGGCGCGCCGGCATATTGAATTCCATTACATAGGGCAGTAAAATGGCGTTGGCCAATCCGTGGTGTATGCCATACTGCGCACCGGCCGGATGGGACATTGCGTGCACGTTGCCCAGTCGCGTCTGAGAAAAGGCGACGCCGGCCAGCATGGAAGCAATTAGCATGTTCTCCGTGGCGACGAGCTCGTGATCGTTGGCACAGGCCAGACGTAGGTTGGCGCCCACGAGGCGGATAGCCTGCAGGGCAATGCCTTCAGAGATGGGATTGGCCAGTAGGTTGGTATAGCTCTCTATGGCGTGCGTAAGCGCGTCCATACCCGTTGGACCGCCGACCGAGGCGGGGAGTGCGACGCACAGCTCGGGGTCGAGAATGCCGACGCGCGGCGCGATCTGCCAGCTGATGACCGGATCCTTGTTTTGGGTCTTGGGATTGGTCAGCACGGCAAAGGGCGTGACTTCGCTGCCCGTGCCGTAGGTCGTCGCCAGACAGTATAGCGGCGGAATGGGTTCGCTCACTTTGTTGGCGCCGAGGTAGCTCTCGATGCGGCCTCCGTGGTGGGCGACTACGCCGATCATCTTCGCTACGTCCATGGGCGAACCGCCCCCGACGGCAACAATTGCGCTGCACTGTGCCTTCTTGTAAAGGCGTTCGCCGGCGTGCACGCAGCGAGCCGGCGGATTGGGTAGGGCGCCATCAAAGAGGGCGTAGTCAATCCCAGCGCGCTCTAAGACTTCGGTAACCTGTTGGACGACGCCAGCTTGGACCAGGCCTCTATCGGTCACGACAAGCGCCTTTTCACCGACGAGAAGATCGGCCAGCTGCGTGCGCGATCCCGGTCCGTGTAGGATGCGGGTAGGGCTGCGAAAATCAAAATGTGTTTGTAATGCCATGCCGTTCTTCGCTTGGAGTGGGTGCAGTTGAGCGAGGAAAAAACTTAGCGATCGCCGCGGCGACGTGTCAAGGAAAGAGCGTCGTATGAAACGGGTCGATCTCGCCGAATCTTTAGGGTGCGCGAGCGCTCAGTCTGCTGCTTGATAGAAGGCGCAGATCGCGTCCGCTAGGGCGGGGATACTGCTGTGGGCAGGCTGTACCTGAACGCTGAATCCGAGGGTGCGCACGGCTTCAGCGGTTGTCGAACCGATACAAGCGATAGCGCACCGCGACATCAGTTCGTGGGCCGCCGTCGGACCGAGCACGTCGAATGCATTATGGGCGCTAGAGGGACTGGCAAAGACCACCATATCGAAGCGTGCACTGTTCGGATTCCAGCCCGTTGTATCAATGGTCGGCGCTCTGTTCTGGTAGGCAATTACGCGCTCGACGTGGGCCCCGCGCTGAGCTAGCGCGCTGACCAATTCCGTGCGGCCTATATCCGACGTGGGAAAGAGAAAACGCTGGCCCTGTATGTCTCGTTCACTTAGTGCAAGGGCTAGGCCGTCCTGAGACGCTTCGTCTGGGACGAGGTCGGCGCGCAGGCCGTGTTGGGTGAGCGCGTGTGCTGTTTTGCCGCCGACCGCGGCAATGTGAAGGTGGGACAGCGCGCGGGCGTCTAGCCCTAGTGAGAAGAGGCGCTGAAAGAAAAAGCGCACGCCGTTGGTGCTGGTAAAGAGCAGCCAGTGCCAGGTGGCCAGATCGGCGATGGCTGCGTCCAGTGGGCCCACGTCGTCGGTCGGCAACAGCTCAATTAGGGGCAGCGTATGCACATCGGCGCCGGCTGCGCTCAGGCGCTCCGTTAGCTCGTCTGCCTGATCTTTGCTGCGCGTGAGGAGGATGCTGCGACCAAAGAGCGGCTTGAACTCGCGCCACATCAACTGGGAGCGCAGCGCGACGACGTCGCCGATGGCCAACAGCATGGGGGAGGCGATCGCGGCGTCTGCCGCGCGTTCGGCCAGGTCGGCGAGCGTCCCTTCGACGGTGCGCTGGCGCGCCCACGTACCCCACTCTATGACCGCTGCAGGCGTGGTCGAGGGGCGGCCGTGTTCGACGAGGGTGCGGCAAATAGACGGGAGCGTGCGCGCGGCCATAAACACGACGAGCGTGGCATCGAGGCGGGCCAAGGTGGCCCAGTCGATGGGGCTACGGCTCCCGTTGGGATCTTCGTTGCCGGTCACTAACACGGCTGTAGATGCAATGCCGCGATGCGTGAGGGGAATGCCGGCATAGGCCGTTGCGCCGGCAGCAGCGGAAATTCCCGGTATGATTTCGACGTCGAGATGGGCCGCCTTGAGATGGAGGACCTCTTCTCCGCCGCGTCCGAATACGAGGGGATCTCCCCCTTTGAGCCGAACCACGCGCTGTCCGCTCTGCGCCCGTTCTACCATCTGCGCGTTGATGGCTTCCTGTCCGTGGCTGGGACGTCCGCCGCGCTTGCCGACGTGAATTCGTTCGCAGTGGGCCGGCGTTAAATCGAGCAGGCGGCGATCGAGCAGCTCGTCGTAAAAGACGACATCCGCGCGCTGCAGCGCCTGGGCGCCTTTTAAGGTGAGCAGGTCGGGATCGCCTGGACCGGCACCCACGATGTAAACGGTCCCGTGCGGTGAACTAGCCGGGGCGTCGTTCATGTGCTCTCTTGGATGAGGTGGTCGGCCCCCAGTGTGCGCAGATCTTCGGCCAGCGCCGCGCCCAGAGATTCGGGTTCATCTGCGGGACCGCTGCGCTGCGCGTGGAGCAGCGGGTTTCCGCTGGGATCCCCCACGCGTCCGTCGAGTACGAGCCGGTCGTCTTCGATGCGGGCCCACGCCGCGACCGGTGCATGGCAGCCGCCGCGCAGCGTTTGCAACAGGCTGCGCTCGGCGCGAACGGCGCAGTGGGTAGGCACGTCGTTGAGAGCGGCGACTCGGTCGCGCAGCGGGTGGTCGGTGCGCATTTGCAGTCCGAGGGCGGCCTGACCGGCTGCCGGCAGCATGTCTTGGGTCGAGAGGTAGGCGCTGATGTGCTGCTGCCAGCCGAGGCGGTGGAGGCCGGCGGCGGCGAGGATAACGGCGGTGCATTCCCCGCTGGCTACTTTGCCGATGCGCGTATCTAGGTTGCCGCGAATATCGACCAAGTCGAGGTCGGGACGCAGGGCGCGCAGCTGAGTTTGTCGTCGCGGGCTGCCGGTGCCGACGCAGGCTCCTTCGGGGAGGTCGCCGAGCTCGCTGTATGCAGGGCCTGCGATTAGCGCATCGCGCACGTCTTCGCGCGGCGGTGTGGCGACGATAGCGAGCGCTGTGTTAAAGCGCGTCGGCAGATCCTTGAGGCTGTGCACGGCTAAATCGACGCGGCCGTCGAGCAGGGCTTTTTCTAACTCTTTAGTAAAAACGCCTTGGCCACCAAAACTGCGCAGCGAATCACTGCTACCGTCTCCGGTAGTGCGGATGATTTCGACGTCGACGTCGAGGTCTTCGTGCAGCTGACGCAGCTGATCGCGCATGTGGTGGGTTTGCGTAAGGGCCAGCTTACTGCCGCGACTGCCAATAATGAGTTTTGCCACGTAGTTCCGCTCTGCATAGTGCGATTTTAGAGAAAGATTTTTGAATATAGTGAATCCCCGGCCCCCTGCAATATGTGCGGGTCGATAGAACGACAAACGCCGCTCGAGGGAGCGGCGTTCTGTGCGGAGGACGGGTACTCGCCCGTTGCACGGCACAGAACACGCTCGATTCGAGCGGCGTAAAGTCGGGATGTTATAAGGTGGGATTTTTTAGTGCGCGCGACGCACTCCCCGCAGTGCGCCGCGCGCGGTACCGGATACACGCTCCATTACCCACCATGGTTGTTACCTTAGTTGGAGGGTGTCATCCGGTGTAGACTAGAAGCTGCGACCGAATACCAAAAAGGAGGTTTCCTGGTCGGGATTGATGATGTACGAAGCGGAATAATCACCTTTGCTCACGCTGATGCCGATGGATGCAACCACGGGATCGCCGTCGGTCGTATAGGCGCCGTTGCCTAACCCTGCGCTCAAGCTCACGTCGGCCTCGTCAATCTCACCAAGTCCATAGCCTAATTCGACCCAGAGTGAGTTGTCGTCATCACCCAAGACGTTGACCGCGGCCGCAATGCTCATACTACCCGCTTCAAAGGAACCCATCACCTCGATAACGTGGGCGCCGTCGCTGCCGTAGTCGAACAGGCCGTCGCTGCCAGTGTATCCGGGGAAGTAGTAGTCTGAGACGGTAATCCCAACTGGACCTGCGGCGAAACTGACATACAGATCGTTTTCGTTCATCCCGTTGCTTGTGATGCCCCACGAAGACCAGGCACCAATTTCAAAACTGTCCGTGCTATAGGCGATGCTTGGCTGCACGGAAACGGCGTCACCGAAATCGGTGCCGCGCCATACATAGCGGTTAACCAAGTCAGCGCCGATGCCTATGTCAGCAGTGGCGGGGAGGGCGGTAAAGCCCAGGCTCAGCAGGGTGGCAGATAGTAACAACTTCTTCATGTTGACTCTCTCCTTCAAGAGGGGTCGGTGGGTAAAGTGCCCTTGCGGGCGGCGAAAAAAATCGAGCAAATCAAGGGACAAATGATCGGCGCGGCAAGGGGAGGGTGGTCTTGCCGCGCCGATCCCGTTGCGAGACTAAAGAGCGCCTTCTCCGGTCTCGCCCGTTCGGATGCGCACCGCGTCTTGCACGGGCGATGAAAAAACTTTTCCATCGCCGACTTTGCCCGACTTGGATGCATCGACGATGGCGTTGATCGCCCCGTCTTTATCGCTGTCCTTAACGACCACTTCTACCTTGATTTTGGGGACGAAATCGATGCGGTATTCCGCTCCGCGATAGACTTCGCGATGACCGCGCTGGCGACCGAACCCGCGAATCTCCGTTACGGACATGCCGACGATGCCAATTTCTCCCAGTGCTTTCTGGACGCCCTCCAGGGCGGAAGGACGCAAATACGCTTCAATCTTAAACATGGCCTATTCTCCTAGTCGCTAGTGCTCTTAGTTGTTGATGTGCTGGAAGTCGGCGTATGCCGGCTGACCGTGTTCGCTCAGGTCGAGACCCTCGTATTCCTCGTCCTCATCGACGCGGAATCCCAAGGTGGCCTTGGCAAGAGAGGCTAAGATGAGCGAAGCGACAAAGGCGAATGCAGCGTAGCACAGTGTGCCTATCAGCTGCGTGCTCAGGCTGTGTTCGGGGTTGGTGCTGAAGATACCGACGGCGACGGTGCCCCAGATACCGCAGACGCCGTGAACCGATATGGCACCAACGGGATCGTCGATCTTGATGCGATCGATGATGACGATGGCGAATACCACGATGATGCCGGCAATCAGGCCGATCAGCATAGCGCTTCCCCAGGTCACGGTATCGGCTCCAGCGGTGATGCCGACTAGACCTGCGAGGATCCCGTTGAGGCCCATCGTAATGTCGGGTTTCTTCAGGTAGATATAAGAGGTGATGATGGCGGCCAAACAGCCCGCGGCCGCGGCTAGGGTCGTCGTCACGAATACGAGTGATACGAGTCCGGGGTCGGCGCTGAGAACGGAACCGCCATTAAAGCCGTACCAGCCCAACCAGAGCAGAAACACGCCGATGGTTGCCAGCGGCATGCTGTGGCCGAGGATGGGGCGAATCTGTCCGTCGACATACTTGCCTATGCGCGGGCCGAGCACGAGCACGGCGCCGAGTGCGGCGAAGCCACCGAAGGCGTGTACGAGCGAGGAGCCGGCGAAATCGTAAAAGCCCATCTGGTCGAGCCAGCCGCCGCCCCACTTCCAGGAACCGGCGATCGGATAGAGAAAAGCGACTAGTATCGTGGCGTAGAGCATAAAACCAGATAGCTTCACGCGCTCGGCAACGGCACCAGATACGATGGTGGCTGCTGTCGCTGCGAACATAGCTTGAAAAATGAAGTCAGACCAGTAGGTGTAGTCGGCGTACTGGTTGGTCAAATTAGCTACGTCGCCGTCAAAACCAATCCAGCCTTTGATGGCTAAATAGCCGTTGAAGTCGCCCGGGTACATCGTGTTGAAGCCTGTCAGGGCGTAGGAGATAATACCCACTGAAATGATGAAGAGGTTTTTGAAGAGGATGTTGACCGTGTTCTTCTGCCGCGTTAAGCCGGTCTCCAGCGTGGCAAATCCGAGGTGCATTATGAACACGAATGCCGCCGAAATGAGGATCCACAAGTTGTCGATCATAAACTTGGGATAGGCCAGCGGCATGGCTTGAAACGCTTCCATGGTAGTGAATTCTTCGGCCCAGACAGGGTCACTGCCGGCCAAGACAGCCAGCGCTGGGAGCGCTGCGATAAGAGCTTTGCGGAGATTGGACATAAAATCCTTCCCTTGGCGGTGCGTTGAATCTAATCTCCCCCCTGTGACGCGCTTAGCGGGGTAGCGCTAATAGCTGCGGCCTCGGTGGGAACGAATGAGATAGCGCGCTAACGTCTCGCCGAGTTGTCAGCAAGCGATGTGCCAAGCGAAAAATGCGAAATTTTTAAGTGATATAAATTGTTGATTGTAAATATCTTATGGTAAAATTGCTCAAGATGTGCAGGGAATTTAAAAATGACAATATTGTAAACTTATGGGTGTGTAAAATTACAATATTGTACTTTTATACTACTTTTTAAACTGCTTGGGTTCGATGTTGAGTTTTTGGATCCGGTAAGATAGGATGCGCGTAGTCGTGCCTAAAATTCGGGCTGCTTTGGCCATATTGCCGTGGGCATTTTTGAGGGCTTCAACCAGAATTTCACGTTCGTAGGAGCGTACGAGGGCTTCAAATGAACCAGAAACGGGGGTATTAGTGGCATCGGCTGTCTGCAGCGAAGGGGGCATGTGGTGGCCGTGCACGACGCCGTCTGTGCTCAGTATGACGGCGCGTTCGATGCAATTTTCTAATTCGCGCACGTTGCCCGGCCAGTGGTAGCTCATCATCATGTCGATGGCCGGGGTGGAAATCCGGCGAATCTCGCTGTTGTGCTGGCGTCCGTATTTTTCTAAAAAGTGGTCGGCCAGCAGCAGAATGTCGGATTTGCGCTCGCGCAGTGGGGGTACAAAGATGGGGAACACGTTGAGTCGGTAGAATAAATCTTCGCGGAATTCGCCTTTGGAAACGGCTTCTTCTAGGTTGACGTGGGTAGCGGCGACAATGCGGACGTCGATGGGAATAGGTGCGTCTCCGCCGAGTCGTTCGACCTCGCGGTTTTGCAGCACGCGCAGGAGTTTAACCTGCACGGAAGGGCTCAGTTCGCCAATCTCGTCGAGGAAGATCGTGCCGCCGTGGGCGCGCTCAAAGCGTCCCTCTTTACTGCTGGATGCGCCGGTAAATGCGCCCTTTTCATAGCCAAATAACTCGCTCTCAATGAGCGTTTCTGGCAGGGCCGCCACGTGCACTTTGACGAAGTTGCCGTTGGCGCGCTGGCTGTTGTAGTGCAGCGCGTCGGCTATCAATTCTTTGCCGGTGCCGCTTTCTCCGCGCAGCATAACGGTGGCGTCGCTTGGGGCGACCTGGGAAACGAGGTCGCCTATCTCCTGCATGGGACGTGAGTTGCCGATTAGGTTGGCTGGCTGAAAGCGTGCGCGGAGTTCCTGTTTTAGGCGCTGGTTTTCGTCGACTAACTCCATTTGCTCGTCGCGAGCTCGCTTGCGTGCGGCAACGGATTGGCCGATCATGACGGATATAATGGTCAGCAGGCGCACCGTTTCCTGCAGAACTGGATCGCTCTCGTAGGGCGTGTCGACGCTGAGGGTTCCAACGACTTCGCGCGATAGGGAAATCGGCACGCATATAAAGGAGGTTTGCTCCTTTTCGTTGCCGTGTGCTCCAGTGCGATTGAGAAAGAGCGGTTCGCTGCTAATGCGCGGGACGATAACGGGTTTGCCGGATTCGACGACTTTGCCCGTGATCCCCTCACCGACCTTGTAGCGGCCTTTTTCCATTTCGCTGCGCGACAGGCCGTAGGCTACGTCGATGGTGACCTGGTCTGTCTCCTCGTGCAGCAAACTGACCGTGGCTAGGCTCATATTGAGCCCTTGGCAGATGGCTTTGAGAATTTGGTTGAGTGCCTCTTCGAAATCGGTGGTCTCGCCCAGTATATGCCCTATTTGGTGTAGGGCAGCAATTTGTTGGCGTGCATTGGGCGTCGTTTGTGTCGGGGTGCTCATAGGAACCTTTTTTGACAAATATGTTTTATTTTGACCTAAATAAATACAATTTTGTTTTTTATGCCAATCTTCTGTGGAAACGCAAAAAGAAATAAGGCGTCTGTGGTTGGAAGAAAAGAAACTCGTCGTCGGAGGGTGGTCTCCCTAATTGACAGAGGGAGAGGGGCAAAGTATCATTGCCTGCCCGTGCCGTATGGACAGGCACGCGGGTAGAGGAGAATACATTATATGAATAAGGACATAACGCAACTACTGCGCGAATGGGAGTTTGATCCGGAGGCTAACGTTCGCAGGATTAGCGGGGAAGACGGAGTCGACAAGATACAGGTGCGCATTGATCAGGGCGCTTTTCAGGGCATCCTGCAGATTGATTTGGACGGTCGACCGGACGGTCGCCGGCCGCACGGAAACGATTTTGCGCTCGATCACTTTCGCGAGGTCTTGGAGCGCCACCGCCACCAGCACAATGCCGACGACGGCGGATTCATGCTGGAGCCAGCCGCCTGTAAAGAGCTGTTTGAGGAGGGTGCGCGCGTCTATGAGCGCTATGTCTTTTTGCTGCAGCTCAAGGATTACGAGCGCGTGGTGCGCGATACGGAGCGGAATATGAATTTGTTTCGCTTCGTCAATCGCTATGCGGCCGAAGAGGACGACCGTCAGAACTTGGAGAAATGGTGGCCGTATATACTCCGGATCCACGGTACGGCACGCGCGATGATCGCCTGCCAAGAGGAAGCGTACGACCGTGCACTGGCCATCGTCGACGAGACGCGGGACCGCATTGAAGCGTGCACTGCCGTCGAAGCAGAAGAGTTTCGCGCGGAGATGGAGCGATCGGAGCAAGCGCTGGATGAACTGCAGCGCGAGGTGCGCGAAATGCGACCGCTCAGTCGGTCAGAGCAGCTACAGAAGATGCAGGAGGAAGCCGTCGCACGCGAAGATTTTGAACGGGCCGCTTTGCTGCGCGACGAGCTGCGCAAACTGCAGGAAGAGGCCGGGGACGAATCGGGTGAACTCGATGGATAAAGAGCGCCTGCTGGCGGCTCTGCCGTCATGGCAGAAGATCGCCGTGTTGCTGGTTGCCCTTGGCGATGAGTTAGCCGCCGATCTCATGCGCCAATTAGATGACGACGAAGCTGTCGAACTGACGAAGGCACTCGTCGAGCTCAAGCGCGTGCCGCAGGACGTGCAGGATCGCGTGCTGGCTGAGTTTGAAGAGGGGTTGCTGCGGGACGGGCAAGTCAGCGGAGGTGCAGCATATGCGCATCAGGTGTTAGAGCGGGCGCTGGGACCTGACAGGGCGCGGGAGATGGTCGAGCGCGCCGTCGGGCGAACTCCGCAGGGTTTTGATCTGCTGCGCGACGTCGATCCAGCGCGCGTAGCTCCGTTTATTGCGCAAGAGCATCCCCAGACCATTGCCCTGATTCTTTCCCAGCTGAGTTCGGCGCAGGCGGCCGGTCTGTTGGCCCATTTTCCAGGGGAGTTACAGGCCGAGGTCGCCCATCGTATGGCCACGCTGGGCAACGTCGATGCCGAAGTGCTGCGCGGCGTTGAAGAAAGCTTGGCCGATTTGCTGCAGGGCGCGCTGGGCAAGGAACATAGCGTGGGCGGTTCTGCGGCGCTAGCTGCTATACTCAATGCCGGTAGCGGCACGCTGGAAAAAGGCGTTCTTGAGCGCATGGATCAGCAGGATCCAGAAGTGGCTGAAGATGTGCGTCGTCGTCTATTCAGCTTTGAAGACCTGGCTCGTTTAAGACCGGTCGATATGGAGATGGTGCTGGGTCAAATCGATATGGCCGATCTGCGCTTAGCGCTGCGCGCGGCAGATAAGTCGGTGCGTGACGCGTTTTTTAGCGCCATGTCAGAACGGCGCCGCCTTCGCTTTGTCGAGGACTTGGCGGCTATGCCGCCTGCCCGTATCAGCGAGGTGCGCGCAGCGCAGGATCGGATTGTTCACTGGGTGCGTTCGCTCGAGCAGCAGCGGCTGCTGCGGGTGCCGCGTCCGGGCGAGGACGATACCTACGTCTGAGGTTGATGGGGAAAGAGTGGGTGGTCTAGCAGGCTGGCCACGTCGACTACGACGTGCAGCAGCTGACGGTGTGCAACATCGGCAAAGTGTTCGCTGACGCAGCGATCTAAAAAAGCGATCAAGGGATCGAAGTAGCCGTGCACATTGAGTAGAAAGAGCGGCTGATCGTGGAATGCAAGCTGGGCCCACGATAGGGATTCGGCCAGTTCTTCCAACGTGCCAAAGCCGCCGGGAAGTGCCACGTAGCACTGGGCGCGAGCGGCCATGGCCGCTTTGCGCTGATGCATGGTGTCGACGACGAGCAGTTCGCTCAGCCCGAGGTGGGCCCATTCGCGCTCGACCATGGTTTGTGGAATCACGCCGATAACGGTGCCGCCCGAGGCTAGCGCGGCGTTGGCCAGTGCGCCCATCATGCCCTTTTGTCCGCCGCCGTATATCAGGGGTATTCGCTGCAGCCCGAGGGCGGAACCCAGCGCGCTGGCCGCTTCCACGTAGGCCGGGTCGGCACCTGGACTAGAGCCGCAGTATGCACACACGCCGCGCGGGCTAGTTGGTTCGCTCATCGAGCCCACTCCTGCAGGCGCTGATAGGCTTCGTTAATCTCTTGCATAAGGCCGGTGTCGCCGTCGAGGCGGTCGGGGTGAAAGCTCATGGCTAGCGCGCGGTAGCGGTCGTGGATTTGCGCTAAGTCAGCGGTAGGCGACAGATCGAACAGGCGGAGATCTGCTGCGACGGTGGGCGGTGGCGTGGCGGTCGATCGGTCGGGCTCGGCTTCCATGATATGCGCGTAGTGTTCAAAAAAAGCGCGTCGTTCGGCCTTGGACAGGGCCGCTAGTCGGCGCACGGCCGCTTCGTCGGCAAAGGCCGACCACAGGCCTAAATGGCCGATGGTACTCCAGTCTTCGCGGCTCAGCAGACTGCGTATGTCATCGCGTGATGGGCGAGACGCCCTGCCTTGGGATCGTTTTTTTTCTGCCATGTCCATAACATAAAAACGCCGGGCCACCTGAAACAGGGGGCCCGGCATTTCTGTCTGTGCGCAGCAGATAGGTTTAGTAGACTTCCGTCTCGTCAATCAGGGCTAGCAGCGCCTGATAGCGTGCCGGATGGCGCAGTTTGCCCAGGGCGCGCTCCTTGAGCTGGCGGACGCGTTCGCGCGTCAGGCCCATGAGACCGCCGATCTGCTCCAAGGTCAGCGACTCGCTGCCGTCGAGGCCAAAATAGAGACGGATGATGCGCAGTTCGCGCTCGTCCAAGCTCTCGAGCACTTCTTCCAACTGAGCGCGGGCTGAGGTCTCCAGTACGTGGCTATCGGGGGTCGCCTGATTCTCATCGGAGAGAATGTTGAGCAAGCTGCGCTCGTCGTCTTCCTCAAAGGATTCGTCGAGCGAGCGAACCGAGCGGGCGCTCATCATGGTGTCGAGAATTTCCTGCTCGGGAATGTCCAACTCGCGGGCGATTTCCTCGATAGCCGGTTCGCCTTCGCGGCCCTGGCCCAGCTTGCGCGAGGCTTTAGAGATGTCCTTGAGCAGGCTGAGCTTGTTGAGGGGCAGGCGCACCGTGCGTGCGTGTTCGGCGATCGACTGCAGGATCGACTGCTTGATCCACCAGACTGCATAGGAGATGAACTTGTAGCCCTTGGTGCCGTCAAAGCGCTCAGCGGCCGTAAGCAAGCCGACGTTTCCAGCGCTAATCAGGTCCGAAAGCGACAGGCCGCGGTTTTGATAGTTTTTGGCCACGTCGATGACAAAACGCAGGTTGGCATTGACCAATTCGTCCCGAGCGACCATATCGCCCTCTTGGATGCGGGCGGCCAATTCGACCTCGCGCTCGCGGCTGAGCGGACGCGAGTCGGCAATATCGTCGAAGTAAAGGCGTAGCGTCGTCTCTTCGTCGCTGAGGATTTCCTGAATGGTGTAGGCCATGGTGTATCCTTCGTAAAAGGGTGAAAAAGCGTTTTTTAGACCGATTGCAGCAGCAGCTGCCTCATCTGTTCGGCCGACTCGGCCTGGACGAGTGCGTCTGTGCGTTTGCTGGCGCTGAGAATGCGCGCGAGCATGCCCAGCAGGTTCAAGTAGAGATCCGGCGCGTGAGCCGGGACGGCAATAAGGCAAATCAAGCGCACGGCGCGTCGTTCGTCTCCGGAGGGAAAATCGATGGGCGTTTGGGCAATGCCCATGGCCAATCCCAGGGAGTGGACGCTGCGGCCGCGTGCGTGCGGCAAGGCGACTTCGCCGTTGAGAATGGTGCTTTGTAGTTGCTCGCGTTCGAGCACGGACTGCAAAAAGCTCAAACGGTCCGTAATGATGCTGCGCTCGTGCATCAAGTCGACCAACTCTTTTATTGCGCCGATCTTACTCGTGGCCGTCAGGCGAGGGAGTAAAAGCCCCGGATCGACGACCTCTTCAATGGTAAAAGAGGGCGCAATTTTTGCGTATGTTGATCCCGCTGTCGTCCTGAGAGCCGTCAAAACGAGCCTTTTCTATCCGAGCGTGTAGTGCATAAATTGCATCCTCCTGAGTCCCGTACCTATTGTCCTGCACTGGTGAGGGCGCTGAAGAGATGTTTCTTTATGCAGTTATAGTGTTGTAAATATTGTAGTTAAATAAATGCGCTGCGGTGTATAAGGCCGCGTACGAATACGCATTCATCCGATAGTTGGCAAAATGAATGCCACTCTATTTTAACATTGTTAAGTTGTTGTTAAAAATAGATTTAAAAAATGACGAGATGGTGGGGGTTGACGAGTCGGGGCGAAACGGGGATGAAAAGTGCAAAAATTGCACTAAAGGGTGATGCCGTACTGCTTGATTTTGTATTGCAGAGAGCGCACGCTCATACCGAGGACTTCGGCGGCTTTGCGTCGATTGGCTGTTACGCGCTGTAGCGTCTGGCGAATCAGTTCTGCCTCGACTTCGGCCGCGCTTGAGCCCAGGCGCACGCTAAAATGGCTGGGCATTTCGGCGCCTATATCTGACAGGTGCACCGGAAGGTGTTCCGGGTGAATCGTATGACCGGGCGAGGTGACTACGAGGCGTTGGACGATATTGCGCAGTTCGCGCACATTGCCCGGCCAGGAATGGGCCAGCAGGCAGCCCATGGCCTCGCTGCTCAGCCTTTTGTGGGGCTGTTCCTGTGCGCGGCAGGCTTCATCCAGGAACGTTTCAACCAATACGGGAATATCCTCTTGGCGCTGGCGCAGCGGCGGGATGTCGATGGGCACCACATTCAGGCGATAGTAGAGGTCTTCGCGAAACGAGCCCTCGCCTACGCTGCGTTCAAGGTTGCGATTGGTTGCGGCAATGATGCGCACGTCGGCGCGGCGCACGTGTGGATCGCCTAGCGGCTGGTATTCGTGCGATTCCAGCGCACGCAGGAGTTCGACCTGGTTTTTTAGCGGTACTTCGCCAATTTCATCGAGGAACAGGGTGCCACCTTCGGCCAGCGCGAAGCGCCCCGGTTTGTCGGCGTGTGCGCCGGTGAAGGCGCCGCGCTTGTGGCCGAATAGCTCGCTGGAAAATAGCTCTTCGGTGAAGCCCCCGCAGTTGACCGCGACAAAGGGTCGCTCGCTGCGCTTGCTGCGCTCGTGTATAGCGCGCGCGACTAGATCTTTGCCAACCCCGGTCTCACCGCGCAGCAGCACGGGGACGTCCGACTGAGCGACCTGCTTTATGAGCTTGGATGCCGACTGCATGCTTTCGCTGTTGCGCACGAGCCGGCGAAAGGGGTCTCCGCTCTCGAGGCGGCTGTGCAGCTTGCGGTTTTCCGCTACTAAGTGAAGGCGGTCGAGGGCACGCTCGACGACCAGGCGAAGATGGCTTAAATCAACCGGTTTGGTGAGAAAGTCGTAGGCGCCTTTTTTCATCGCCTCGACGGCGGTGTGCACATTGCCGTGGGCGGTTAGAATGACGATCTGCGTATCGGCGTCGCGACCGCTGAGTTCCTCGAGCAGTTCCAAGCCCGAGGGGCCCTTCATGCGCAGATCGAGAATCGCCAGATGATAGCGGCCCGCGCGCAGCCTTTCGCGGGCCTGCAGGCCGTCGGCAACGGCCTCGATGTGATAGGTGTCGCGCTGTAGCGCTTCTTTGAGTCCTTCGCGTATGAATACTTCGTCGTCGGCAATGAGTATGTTAACGCGTTGTTTGGACATCATCAGGTGGCTCTATGCTGGTGGCAGCACGCCCGGTAGGTGAATGGCCAAGAGCGTTCCTTCGCCTTGGCGACTATCTACGCTCAGCGTGCCGGCGTGCTGGTGTACTATGCGCTGGGCAATGGACAGCCCCAGCCCCGTTCCCTCGTCTTTGGTAGTATAATAAAACTCAAAAATGCGTTCCAGATCGTCGGGGGGGATTCCGTGGCCGTCGTCGTGTATCTCGATGGCGATTGCCCCCGCCTGACCACGCGAGCGCAGCGTGACGTTGCCCTGCGGTCCGACGGCCTGAAAGGCGTTGATTAATAGGTTTAACAGGCACTGACTCAGCTGATTTTCATCGACTTCTATCCGGGCTAAGTCGGCGCCGAGTTCAAGGTGCAGTTCGATGCCGCGCTCGCGCGCTTCGGGTGCAACCAGTTGATAAATATGCTGCAGGAGTTCGTTGGGCTCGACCTGCTTTAGGTGGAGTGCGGGAGGACGTGAAAAGCGCAGGAAATTCTGCACTATACCCTCTAAGCGGCGCATTTCGGCGCGCGCAATATCGAGGCGGCGGCGGGCTTTGGCGGCTAGGGCACTATCGGTCGCTGCTAGATCTTCCTGTAGGAGCTGTAGCTGGATATCAATTGCGCCGAGCGGATTGCCAACTTCGTGTGCGACAGAGGCGGCTAGGCGCCCGAGCGCACTCATCTTTTCGACCTGCCACATCTGGCGTTCCGCTCGTTTGAGGTCGGAGATTTCCTTAAGGGTAATCAGGACGCCAAACGGGGCGGATTGTTCGTCGGTGAGCACGGTGGTGGTCACGCGCAGCCAGCGCGTTTGCCCCTCGGGACCGTCGGTCGGAGTGTGCTGAATGTCGACGTCGAGCGCGGGGGTGCCGTCAAGTGCGTTTTGCGCAATGGCACACAGCGCTGCGTTGGGAGCAAATAGGCTCGTCAGCGTTGCGCCCTCGTGCGACTGCTTGTCGAGTAGGCGGAGCAGAGCGGGGTTAGCCATCTGCACGCCGCCTTCCTTATCTAGGACGGCAATGCCTTCGCTGAGGCCGGCAATGATGCGGTCGGCGCGCGACGGGTTATCGCTCAATTCTATTGACAGGTTGGGGGGATGGAGTAGCTTCTCTTGCCATGCTTGAGGATAAGGAAAAGATAGCCGAGCACAAGAGGCTGAATCGCGAGATGTTTGATGCGATTGCCCAGCGCTACGACCTGCTCAACCACCTGCTGAGCGGCGGCATCGACATCTATTGGCGCCGGCGTGCTTTGGATAGCTTGAAGCTGGCGCATCCACCGCGCATTCTCGACTTAGCTACCGGAACGGGCGACTTCGCGTTGGCGGCCGGTCGCCTGCAACCCGAGCGGATTGTCGGTATTGACGTGGCTCTCGAAATGCTGCGTCTGGGCGTGCGCAAGGTCGACGAGCGGGCTGCACCGGCTACGCTGCTGGGCGGCGATGCAGAGAGTCTTCCCTTTCGCGATGGAAGTTTTGATGTCGTGATGGGGGCTTTTGGCGTGCGTAACTTCGGCCATATTCCCAGCGGTTTGGCCGAGGCGTTTCGCGTTCTGCGCCCTGGCGGTCAGATGCTCGTCCTCGATTTCTGCGAGCCCGCTGTGCCGCTGTTCAAGCAGCTCTACTTATTCTACTTCCACAAGATATTGCCGCTCGTTGGCGGACTGCTCTCCGGCCAGCGCCAGGCCTACGCCTATCTGCCGCGCTCGGTCGGCACCTTTCCGCAGGGAGCTGCTTTTGTGCGTTTACTCGAAGAAGCAGGCTTCGCCGAGGCCAGTGCTACGCCGCTAACGATGGGTATTTGCAGCATCTATCGCGGTGTGCGCGCGTGAGTTGACGAAAGGTAGGGTGGTGGGTATAATGTCTCGGAATCCAACCTTGCAGGGGATAAAACGTGGTTTTTGATGCGATTATAGAGCGCGCTGGATTGGCAGATATCTGCGAAAAAGTGCGCACCGGACAGCGCCTGACCAGTGAGGACGGCATGCGGCTTTACGCCTGTGACGACCTGCCGCTGTTGGGCTATATGGCCAATATTGTGCGCGAGCGTCTCAACGGTGACACGACCTATTACGTGCGCAACCAACACATCAACTACACGAATATCTGCAACAAGCTGTGTAAATTCTGCTCGTTCTACGTCAAGCCGAAAGACGAGCGTGGGTATGTCTTACAGCCCGAGCAGGTCGCTCAGCGCGTGCGCGAATACGCCGAGATTCCCATAACCGAGATACACATGGTGGGTGGGGTGAATCCCAAGCTTCCTTATGAGTACTATCTGGACGTGCTGCGGGCGATGAAAGAGGCTCGTCCCGAAGCGCATCTCAAAGCATTTACGATGATTGAGATTGCACAGATTCAGCGCATTGCCAAAAAATCGCTTGAAGAGGTTTTTGCCGATATGAAGGCCGCTGGTCTCGAGTCGCTGCCCGGCGGCGGGGCCGAAGTATTCAGCGATCGCGTGCAGAGCGATTTGTTTTGGACCAAGGCCGACTCCGAAGACTGGCTGCAGATCGCTGCGGCGGCCCATCGCAGCGGTTTACCCTCCAATGCAACCATGCTCTACGGACACATAGAGAATACGCAGGAGAAGGTGTATCATTTGACGCGCCTGCGTGACGTGCAGGACGAGACGGGTGGGTTTCTCGCTTATATACCGCTCTCTTTTCACCCCGAACGCACCGAATTAGAAGACTTGCCCGGTCCCACGGGCTGTCTCGACTTGAAAGAGGTGGCCATTGGCCGCCTGATGCTGGACAATTTTCCGCACGTGAAGACGTTCTGGATTATGAATACGATCGAGATTTCGCAGACGGCGCTATGGTACGGGGCGGACGATATCGACGGCACGGTGATGGACTATGAAATCACGCGGCGCAGCTTTGACGAGACGCAGCAGCGTTTGACGCAGCGCGAGTTTCTCGACCGCATCGTTGAAGCGGGCCGCAAGCCGGTGGAGCGCGATACGCTCTACAACGTCGTGGACGATTCCGCGCTAGCGGCGGCAGGAGGCTGAACGTGATCAACGATATTGCCGAGAAGGTATACGCTGGAGAGCGGATCAATCGGAGCGATGCCGAGCGGCTTTTCGCCCATCCCAATGTGGCTGAACTTGGCATGCTGGCTCATTGGGTGCGCATGCAGCGGCATCCCGATTCGGTCGTAACGTACAATATCGGCCGCAACATCAACTACACCAATGTTTGCTGGGTCAAGTGTGACTTTTGCGCCTTTTACCGCAAGCCGGGTTCGGACGAGGGCTACGTGCTGCCCGACGAACAGATTTTTGCCAAGATTGACGAACTTGTCGCCTTTGGTGGCGATGCACCCAAGTCATGCGAGATTCTCATGCAGGGTGGGCTCAACCCCAAACTGCGACTCGATTATTACGAAAAGCTGCTCTCGGCGATACGCGATCGCTATCCTCAAGTGCAGTTGCACTGCCTGTCGGCTACCGAGATTATCTACATCGCCCACCTGTCCAAGCTTTCTTTAGAGGAAACGATTCGGCGCCTGCGCGATGCCGGTCTCGATTCGATACCAGGGGCTGGAGCGGAGATCCTCGTCGATGAGGTGCGCGATATCATCGGCTTTCGCAAGGACCGCACCGAGGAGTGGCTCGACGTGCATCGCATTGCCCATCGCCTTGGTATGCGCACTACAGCGACGATGATGTACGGTCACGTCGAGACGGTTGCGCATCGCATAGAGCACCTGCAGCAGATCCGCGACGTGCAGGACGAGTCGGGTGGTTTTACCGCCTTTATTACCTGGAATTTTCAGCCGGATCACACCGATCTGGCCGCCGACGACGCGCGGTGGAACGGAGCCAAAGCGACGGGCTACGACCATCTGCGCACAGTCGCTGTAGCCCGTCTGTTCCTCGATAATATTGACCACTTTCAGGCCTCGTGGGTGACGCAGGGACCGAAAATTGCTCAGGTCAGCCTGCGCTACGGCATCGATGATTTTGGCAGCACCATGTTAGAAGAAAACGTCGTTAGCGCCGCCGGCACTAGCCACACGGACCAGATGACGCTAGATACCATGGAGCGCCTTATTCGCGACGCCGGTTTTGAGCCGCAGCGCCGGGACACGCGCTATCGCCGCGTGCCGCTCGCCGAATCGGTGCATCCGGCCAAGGCTGCGCTGCCATGAGCGTGCGGCTGGGGGTGGTTTCCTTCCTCAATGCCCGTCCCCTCGTTTACTCGCTAAACACAGACCCGCGATTTGATTTGATGCTCTCCGTGCCTTCGCAGTGTGCGGCTGACCTACACGCTGGGAAGGTGGACGTCGGTTTGATTCCTGCGATTGAATATGCGCGCAGTGCGGCGCCCTACCAGATCGTGCCGGGATTGGCTATCGCGGCGACGGGGCCGGTTCTGACGGTGCGGCTCTATTACCGCAAGCCACTAGACCAAGTGTGCCGAGTTGCGCTCGATACAAGTTCGCGAACGTCTGTTGCGCTGACAAAAATTCTGCTGCGCGAGCGCTATGGATTCGAGCCCGTTTGGGTGGAGGCGGCTCCCGATCTGCCGTCCATGTTAGACGTCGCCGATGCGGCTCTGCTCATTGGCGATCCGGTATTTGGTCAGTTGGATAGCTCCGTGCCAAGTCTCGATCTGGCCGCAGAGTGGCAGGCGCATACCGGCAGTCCCTTTGTCTTCGCCTTTTGGGCCGGCTACCACGGTGCGCTAGATACACAGCACGTAGCCGCGCTGCAGGCAGCAAAGGAGGCAGGCGTAGCCCACGTGGGGGAAATTGCCGCATCCTATGCTGCTGAGCGTGGTGGGGACGCAGCTCTCTATACGCGCTATCTGAGCGAACACATTCACTTTTCGATGGGCGAGCGCGAAATCGAAGGCGTGCGCCTGTTCTATGCGAAGGCGCGCGCGCACGGCCTGATCGACGCAGAGCCCTCGCTGGACTTTTTTTTATAGAGCAATTATGGCCCTTTTGCACGCCGTCACGACCTACGGGCGGATGATCAAATTTTCGCACAGCATCTTCGCGCTGCCTTTTGCGCTGAGCGGCGCGGCGCTGGCTGCAGCGCAGAGCGGAATTAGCGGACTGCAGATCGTTTGGATCGTCGTTGCTATGGTCGGTGCGCGCAGTGCGGCCATGGGTTTTAATCGCCTTGTAGATCGGCGCATAGATGCGGACAATCCGCGCACCGCACAGCGCGAGCTGCCCAGCGGTCAGGTCGCGCCGGGCGCGGTAGTCGCGCTGGTTGTCTTGTCTAGCGCTGGGTTGCTGCTGGCCGCCTGGCAGCTCAATCCGCTGTGTCTGTATCTAGCGCCCTTGGTGCTGGCCGTCCTGTTTTTCTACTCGTTGACAAAGCGCTTTACCTGGGCATCGCATCTGGTATTGGGGTTGAGTCTCGGCGGCGCGCCGCTCGGGGCTTGGATCGCTGTGACGGGTGGAATCGCTCTGACGCCTCTCCTACTGTGTGCCTCCGTGCTCACCTGGGTTGCCGGTTTCGATATCATTTACGCCTGTCAGGATCGCGACTACGACGTGCAGGTCGGCCTGCATTCGATTCCTGCGCGCTTTGGCCTGGAGCGCGCACTGCATATCGCGCGCCTGCTGCACGTAGTGGCCGTTGTGTTAATGGTTTTAATCGGATGGCACGCCAACATGGGCTGGGCCTACGGAATCGGCGTGCTCGTCATCGCGTCGCTTCTGGTGTGGGAACATCGCCTGGTGCGCCCCGACGATCTGGCGCGCGTGAATATGGCTTTTCTCAACCTCAATGCGATTATTAGCGTGGTGTATTTCGTCTGCACGGTGCTCGACCTATTTGCCGTCGGTAACGGTGCTGCGCTGCCGATGTGGAAAGAGGGCAACTCGTGAAAGAGATCGTCGTCGCCGTTACTGGAGCAAGTGGGGCGCTCTATGCGGGTCGTCTACTGCGCGCGCTGCTGTACGATGGACACTGTGTGCATCTGGTTCTGTCGAAATACGGCCGCTATTTGCTGCGCGAAGAGCTGGGTTTTCGCCCGGATCGGGAGACGCTGCTAGAGTTTCTCGTCCGCCTCTATGGGGAAGGTATCACCGCCGGGCAGCTGCGCGAGTATTCGGTGGCCGACCAATCTAGCGCGATTGCCAGCGGTTCGTTCGATACCGACGGCATGGTAATCGTGCCCTGTTCGATTAAGACGCTGTCGGGCATTGCGCACGGACATGCGGAAAATTTGATTGAGCGCGCGGCCGATGTCGTGCTCAAGGAGCGGCGGCGGCTGATTCTCGTGGTGCGCGAAACGCCGCTCAATTTGATTCATCTGCGCAATATGACGGCGGTAACCGAGGCGGGCGCTGTCGTGCTGCCTGCGATGCCGGCTTTTTATCAGCAGCCGCAGACTTTTGATGATTTGGGTGATTTTATCGCCGGCCGCATTTGCAGTTTGTTGGGCATCCAGCATGCGCTATTTCCCCGCTGGACCGGCTCGAAGGATTCTACCGAAAAATAAAAAAAGCAGCGCCGACCTACCCGAGGAGAGGGAGGCCGGCGCTTGGCTTGCGTCGACCTCCTTGAGGAGAGGGAGGCCGATGCGGGGAGAAAGGTCCGACCTACCCGGGGAGGGGGAGGCCGGTCCATTCTGCGTGCTTTTTATGGAACAACGGGTCCGTTCAGTTGGGCCAGTTCGACTCCTTGCGTCCTGTCGCCTAAGACGGGGGGGCTGTTGGTCGCCAATTCGATCAGCAGGCCGCTCAAGCTGGCAAAGAGGATGCACAGCAACAGCAGGCGAAGCCGGTCTATAGATGGTGTTCCCAAGCGATTCATATGCTCGTTCAATCCGTTTTTTATGGGACCCGGAGGCCATCTGCGCGAGGAGCGGCAGATGAAGGGGAGGGGAGATCCGCCCCCGGGTCCCCAGACAAGAAGACCATTCTGTCTGGTTGGCATATCGCAAGGGGTGTACCAGCGTTCTATGCGGTATATCAGGTTGAAACGTAAAATATTGATTTTATTTAATTTAAATTTAAAAATAAATTCTAAAAAACTATGTGATACCACGTAATTTTTCGTGAGATTATTTGCTGGATGTTGCGCTGTTCAGGTGGAGAAGCACAAGATGTAGATCGGCCTGTGGGGCCTTAACTGGGCGGGGTGGGAAAAAATTTATGCTCGGGCAGAAAAAACTTCCTCTCGCCGGGCAGCAGGGGGCTTGGGGAGGTGAAATATCGGATAATCGGCTCTAAACCGGCGATTAGAAAGGATTTTACGGGGAAAAAACTTCTTCTGCTCTACAGAAGCGTTTGTAACTCGCTTCGATAGAAGGAACGCGGCAGCATGCCGTTGAGGCGCGTGCCCTCTTCCTCGACCATTGCTCGGCACAGCGACCAGCGGCCGTATCGACAGATCACTTCTCCGCGCTGCGAGATCGGACGCTTCAACGGCAGCGGTTCCCCTCTGAACACGGCACATGCTTGTTCCCAATCGAGGTCGAGACAGCGGTCCTGAGCGAGGTGTCCCCAGAGGGAAACTGCCTGCTGTGTGAGATAGAAATGTCCCTTGTGGCGCCGACCAATGCGCATGCCGGCGCGCACGAAAAAGGGAAGGTGGGCTTCCATACTGGCGCCGATGGCTGGCTGCAGCAGTAAATGGCGCCCTCTGCTCGCCAGCACGTGGTCGGCCGGACGCTGCAGAGGAAAGTGCCACAGGCGTTCGAGTGTTTGAATGGCGCGTAACGTCTCAGGATCGTCGCTCTCTCTGCTCAGCCACTCGTCAGCATTGGATTCGATCTGAGGCCATTCGGTGGGCGCATTCTTTTGTAAGAGCGCGACGAAGGCGCCTTCTGTATCGTGCTCGTGTGGCCAGATGCGCACGGCGTGGCGCAGGGCTTTAGGAAAGGTTGCAGCGACGTTTTTGGGGAGCGCCGAGCCGGTTGAGTCGGCTATCGGTAGCAAGGACACCGACGATTCGTAGCGATTGAGCAGGGCGCACAGCACGTGCTCATTTTCCTCTGTAGAGAGCGAACACGTCGAATAGACTAGGGTGCCGCCGGGGCGCAGCATGTGGAAAGCCGCGCGCAGCAGGCCGGTTTGCGTCTGGGCCTGCCGCTGGGCATCGTCGGGTGACCAGTAGCGCAGCATGCTCAAATCTTTGCGCACGATGCCGTCTCCACTGCAGGGGGCGTCGACGAGAATGCGATCAAAAAAATTGTGGAAGTGACGCGCTAAGAGCGTGCCTGGTGCCTGCGTAATCACGGCGTTGGCAACGCCGCAGCGCTCTAGGTTACCGACCAGTGCCGGAATGCGTTTTTTGCTCATTTCGTTGGCGACTAGCAGGCCGCTATTTCGCATGTGCGCGGCCAGTTGAGTCGTCTTCCCACCGGGGGCAGCGCACAGATCCAACACGCGCTCTCCGGGTTGGGGAGCGAGTATTTCTGCCGCTAACATGGGGGCTTTGGCCTGCAGATAGTACGCTCCGGCCGCGTGTTCGATGGTGTGGCTTAGGCGCGTTGCTTCGGCCGGTAGGGTATAGCCGGTAGGGCACCATGGAATGCGCTCAGCTCGATCGCTCAGTTCATCGTGTAAGTCAGCTGCTTGCTCGACAAGTGGGTTGAGGCGCAGCGATGGAGGTGGCGGGGTGCGCGAACATTCCTCAAAAGCTCGTCGCTGTCGGTCGTCGGGCAGGAGGTGGCCGAGATGGGTCAGCAGTCTTTGCAGGCGATCGTCCGCGTCTTCTTTGCGCGCTAGGGATGCAGTGTCGTTATTCATGGTCAAACAAACTCAGTAGATACGCATTTTATGGCAAGGAAATGGCCGAAGAGCTCTACCATATAGTCAGCGATTTACACCTGGGGAACAGTTATTTTCATTGCGGTGAATTTGCCGGGCTGCTCGACGCCCTGCCCGAAACGTCGACGCTGATACTCAACGGAGACGTTATTGACGACCCGGAACGCACGCTTTCCGACGAGCACGCACGCATCCTACAGCGGCTCATCGACGAGTCACATCGAAGACGTATTGTCTGGGTATACGGCAACCACGACGCCGATTTTCACATCGAGGATCCGGGGCAGATAGAATTTGTCGATGCGTGGTCCATCGATTGCAGACTGCTGATTGTCCACGGCAACGACTTGGACGACGTCATGCCGCGACACGGCCTGTTCAAATGGGTTTTTCGACGCATACATCATTTGTTTGTGGCTTTAGGGCTGCGCGATATGCACGTGGCGGAGTATGCCAAGAAGTGGCGGCTACTGTATCGCGTGCTCAACGAGCGAGTTGCTCGTAACGCGCTGCGCGCGGCCGAGCGTCAGGGCTATGAGGCGATAACCTGCGGGCATACGCATGCTGCCATGGATATCGAGCGCGATGGAAAGCGCTATATCAATACGGGGGCGTGGACCGAGCGGCCGTTGCATTACGTCCGCATTGATGCAACGGCCATCGAGCTATGCGTTTGGTCGGGGGCGTAGGTCGCGTGCTGGTGCGTTTCGTTCACTGGATCTTTGCTCTGATGGTGGGATGGTCGGCGCAGATCGGCGCCGAAGAGCTGGCGTGGCCGCTGGTGATTGCGCCGGCGCTTTCCTCTTCGTTTGGCGAGTCGCGCTCATCGGCCTTCCACGCTGGCATTGATCTCAAAACGTGGGGTCGCACCGGCTACGTGGTGCAAGCGATCGACGATGGCTACATCGAGCGCGTGCGCACCTCGCCGTGGGGGTATGGTCGCGCAGTTTATCAGCGCTTGTCCGATGGACGAATTGCCGTCTATGCCCACCTCGCCTCGTTTGCCGAGCCGTTGCAGGGGCGCGTCGCCGAGGCCCAGCGCGCCTCGGGGCGATACAGCGTAAACCTCTGGTTCGAAGCTGGAGAGATTCCGGTTCGACGCGGAGAGGAGTTGGCGCGCAGCGGCGAGAGTGGAGCGGGGCCGCCGCATCTACACTTTGAACTGCGCGACAGCGATAACGTCCCGATTAATCCGCTGCTCAACGGCTATCGAGTCGACGATGCGACGGCTCCGATAATGCGCCGTTTAGCGCTGGTTCCCGCTAGCGCTAACGATCGGATCAACGGAAGTAGTGCACCCGTCAGCGTTGCCCTGCGGTGGGACGATCGAGCCGCCGCATTTGTCGCCGACGACACGCTGCAGATCCATGGTCAGGTCGGTGTGGCCGTAGAGGTGTGGGATCGAGCCGAGGCGGCTACCAACAAGCTCGCTCCGCATCAGCTGCGTCTGCGCGTCGATGGGCTAGAGGCTTTTTCTCTTTCCTATGAACGCATTCCCTATGCCAACGCACACCAAGTTCTCATCGATCGGATCTATATAGATCATCCCAATGGAACGGCGCGCTTTCACGCGCTTTTCCGTCCCTTGGGAAGTCGCCTGTCGTTTTATCAGGGCGCCAGCGACGGCTGGTTGCGCAGCGCGGAAGGTCCGGGTCCCGGATTTCTCTCTGAGGGGATCCACCTACTTGAAGTCGTCGCGAACGATGTGTTGGGCAATAGCAGTCACGCGCGTCTGCGCGTGGCCGTCAACCAAGTGCCACGCCTGCGCGCGGCAGTCGTGGAGCGCGCACCGGACGCCTGGGTGCTTCAAGCCGAAGTTGAAGATGGCGACGACGCCCAGCTGAATGCGGCGCTATATCAGCGGCAAAAGGGAACGTGGAAGCTGCGCGAAGAGCGCACGCTGCCGGTAGGGCCTGCCGTGCACCGTTGGGATGTCGGAGGGCGCAGTGGCCAGTGGAAACTGCGCATACAGGATGGCAAGGGAGGCGTTGATTCGCTGGTATATGGTGTGCCCCCCGTTGCCCTCTCACAGAAACAAATAGCCGTTGAGCGGATTGTGCACGCCGACTGGCTGGCGCTGAGATTGAAAGTAGATCAGCTCGTGGCACAGCAGCCGCAGGTGCTATGGGGCGACCAGGTTTTATGGGCGCGTCAGGTCGGTAGTAAGACCTTTGAAGTGGCCATTCCTCTGGTGGGCGCAAACGGACTGCCCGCTGAGGCGACAGTGGTGGTGGGAGGCTATCAGCAGACGGTTAGATTGGATCAAGTTATCGCGTCGCCGGGCGCGGAGCAGCGCATTGAGTTGGCAGACGGTGCGGTTGCGTTGGCGTTTGCCGCCAATAGCCTGTATCGAGCTGTGGTGCCGCAGGTCGAATCGTTCCTTCCTGAGCCGTCCGACGGGCTGGTCGCCGCTGGCATGGGATATGCCCTGGGGCCGGATTCGGTTCCGTTCGATGCGCGCGTGGGCGTTTGGTTGCGCTGTCCAGATAACGGCTGCGACGGCGCTCAAATGGGGTTATATAGCCAGGGCCGTGACGGGCAATGGTGGCTGGTGGGCAGCGAGCGCACGGAGGATCGCATGGGGGCTAACCTGCGCCAATTCGGTCGTTTTGCGCTGATGCGTGACGTCGAACCACCCTCGATTCGCGCGCTTGAGCCTGCGCACTCCGCCAACATTGAGAAACGGCGTCCCGAATTGCGGGCCCTCGTTGAAGACCGGGGCAGCGGCATTGGCCGTGAGGAAGACCTAGCGATCGAACTGGATGGTCGCTCGCTTATCGTCGAATACGACCCGGAGGCGCAGATGGTGCGGGCTCGTCCCGACAGCGCGCTCTCATTGGGAATGCATGAGTGGACGATCACAGTCCGCGATATGGGAGGGAATCAACGGCAGGTGCGCGGTGCATTTCGCATTGTGAAATAGGTTTGCATCCGCTCTATGTGGCCAACTTGCTCAGGAAAAATGCGCCGCCACGCGCTGGCTTAACTCGATGAGTGCCTGGCTGCTGGCCGCCTGAGGGGTGGAGCGGACAGCCGGCGTACCGCTATCTGCACATACGCGCAGCGCGGTGTCGAGCGGAACGGGACCGAGGAAGGAAATACCGAGCTGTCTTGCCGTTTCCGGTCCGCCCCCCTGTCCAAAGAGCGCGGCCTGATGGCCGCAGTTGTCACAGTTAAAAAAGCTCATATTCTCGACCAAGCCGAGTAGGGGGACTTCCGTTTGGCGAAACATCTCGACGCCGCGCCGAACGTCTTCTAGGGCGATGGCCGAAGGCGTGGTGACAATTAGCGCACCCGTTAGTGGCGCCGATTGTGTCAAGGTAATCTGCACGTCGCCGGTGCCGGGAGGAAGGTCGAGAACGAGTATGTCGAGTTCACCCCATTCGGCGTTGAAGAGAAACTGGTTAATCATTTTGGCCAGCATGGGACCGCGCCAGATGACGGGAACGCCGGATTCAATCAGCAGACCCATGGACAAAAACTTGATTCCGTGTGCCGTGAGCGGCTGTATGCGACCTGTTTGTGGGTCGGCCTGCGGCCGTTCGTTTAGGCCGAGCATGCCCGGAATATTGGGGCCGTAAATATCGGCGTCGAGCAGTCCAACGCGCAGACCGCCGTCGGCTAAGGCTACGGCCAGATTCGCACTGAGGGTGGATTTGCCGACGCCCCCCTTGCCGCTCGATACGGCAATCATATCTTTTATGCCAGGGATCGCTTGGCGGTCATGTGTTTGTATTTGCGTCACTTTTTGGGCCTTTTCCGTGTTTTTTGCTAACGATTATAGGAGATCGCGCGGCCTTCGGCAAGATGGTCCGATGCGTGTATGGGAGCTCGTGATGATAGGTAGGCCGCTGTTATTGTCGCTGTTACTGCTTGCTGGCTGCACCAATGTAAATCAGATGTACCATCAATATCAGCAGGGAGACGAGGCGCAACTGGAGCGTATTATGGAGATCGTCTCGCGGCCAGATTACCCCTATGCAACGCGGCGCAAGGCCGCGCAAATTTTGGGTGAAATAGGTGATCCGCGCGCCGTGCCAGTGCTGCGCAGTGCGCTGCACGACTACGAGCAGCGCACGACGCTAAAGCAGGATGTTATGCATTCACTGGCGCAGATCGGCGATACGACCGCTGTTGTCGATATCGGTCGTCTGCTCGATCGTTCGCTCAATACGGCCGATGCCGATATTCGCATGGCCGCCGTTGAGGCTTTGGGCGGGTTGGGATGTGATAAGTCGGCTGATATCCTGATTAATGCACTGCGCTATTTTGATCTGCTCATGATGCGCGACGAGCAGCGGTCTTTTCGCGGGGTGTTTACCGGAGAGGAACAGGTTTTTCCCTTTGCGCCGGGTATGGCTGACTCGCTTGGTCGGCCACAGCGCGGGTTCGCCAACCCGAGTATGGGTGGCCTGCTGGGCGAAGAGCAGTACCCGCATATCAGCATGTTTGGCACGCAAATCGATCCGCGCGAAATGGAATACAATCCGACGCCAGAAGAGCGAGAGAAGACACATGCAGCCCTTGTGGCGATGGGGCAGGCCGCGGTATTACCGATCGAGCGCTTTGTAGCCTCAACTGACATGACGCTGACGTTACGTCAGGAATTATTGTCTATTGTCAGCGAAATAAATGGCGTTCCACCCATCGATGCGGAATGAGTTGACAAAAATAGGGGCTTAATATATAATTGGGCCGGTCTCGTGCCCAAAATAGCCTCTAAATATTGAATTTTTCAAGGTTTTTAGCTGATATGAGCAACGACATAAGCTCTGTCTTAGGTGGTTGGGAATACGAACCGGGCGAGCTGCGCGTGCGCAAAGTTGAGGGGCGTGACGGGACGACCAAAATTCAGGTTCGCATGGACTTAGGTATCATGCAGCTTGAGTGGCAAGGGCGTCCGGATGGCGTGCGGCCGCACGGCTGTGCATCGTTGTTGGACTACTACCGGGATGCGCTGGCACGTCACGAGGCCGATGGAGGCATTGATTCGTTCGTGCTGTCGCGCGATGACTGCTGGGAGCTCGCCCAAGAAGCCATGAAGTTTTACTGGCGTCGCATCAGCTTTTTCGAGCTCAAAGAGTACGATTTGGCCGAGCGCGATGCTCGCCACAACCTCTGCATACTAGACATGTGCTATCAGTATGCAGAGGCCGAAGAAGACCGCCAGATGGCCGAGCAGCACACGCCTTTTGTGACGGCGCACCGAATACAGGCTCGCGCGCTGTCCCACCTCGACGGGGAGGAGCATAAAAAGGCCCTGGGCGAGATTCGCGGTGGTATTGTAGAGATAGAGAATTACCTGCGCCGAATTGGGCGATTTGATCAGCTAGAAGAATGTCCCGAACTGCACTTTCTGCGCGAGTGGGAAACCGAAGTCGAGAGCGCGCGTCCCATGAGTAAACTGGAGCAACTGCGCGAGGAACTTCGGATGGCCGTTGAGCGCGACCAGTTCGAACGGGCGGCTGATTTGCGCGATCGTCTGCGCGCGCTCGAACGCGATCAGGTCGGTCGCCAAGAGTAGCGTCCGCTCTTATAACAAGCGATTTTGGCCGATGGGTACCCATCCCTCGGCCGTTTTATTATAGTTTACACCCGACGGTATGCTCTGGTATAAGAGAGCGTCCGCATATGCAGATGCCGTTGCCGAAACGAGAGGATCATGGCCAAGAAGACTGCGCTAAACAAGAGAGAACGCGAAAAGGTCAAGAAGTTGCTGTTGGAACGTCGCTCTTCGTTGATGAGTGATATTGACGGCACGGAGCAGGAGATTGACGAACTGCAGGATCCCAAGGCCGACGACCTTGATCGTGCCGTAGAAGCCGGTGCAATGGAATTGCTCGTCGCCCTGGGGGATACCGAGCGTCGCGAGTTAGAAGAGGTTACGCTCGCGCTTGAGAAATTGGAAAATGGAACCTACGGTCACTGCGAAGCGTGCATGGAGACCGAACTCAAACTCTGCCCGACCTGCCCTTTTATTCCCAAGGCGCGTTTGGAGGCCCTACCGACGGCTCGGCTATGCGTTTCCTGTCAGGAAGCAGAAGAGCAGCACCGCATTCCCTCCTACACGCGACAGCGTCCGCGCCGCTGGTTTGGAGAGGACGAGGGTGAATTCTCTCATCCTTTGATGAACCAAGACGACGATAACTAGCGCGTCTTATTCCGTTGCTTCTACTTCGCGGGCGAACGAGGCTAGATCGGCCATCGTCGCCACGCGGAGATCTTTCAGCCGTCGCTGGTAGTCTATAATCGCACCTAATGCGTCGATGCGTGACTGCGTCAGCTGGCTCTGAGCGTCGAGCAGATCCTGACTTTGGGCCAGACCCAATTCAAAGCGGCTCTGCTCGACTTCGTAGGTTCGTTCGGCCACTTTCAATCCCGCCTGGCGGATGGTAATCTGCCGCTCTGCTTCCTTTAAATTACGCACGGCATCGCGGACCTGCCGCACGACCTGCTGGCGCTGCAACTGGCGCGTAAGCCGGCTCTGCTGGAGGGCTATCCGCGCCTGGTTCAAGCTGCTACGCCGCGCGCCGCTGTCGATCAGGGGCATGGTAACCTGAATGCCCACGCCCCACTGATTGCGCTCGAGCGTTCCGCTTATATCGCCCATATCGTCTCCGCGGCCTCGCAGGCTGACGTTGGCATTGAGCGTGGCATTAATGCCGTTGCGCCGCTCGGCGTCTTCTAGGTCGAGCAGGCGGAGTTTTTCGGTGATCTCCGTCTGGCGCATGTCGGTGCGCTTTTGCAGGCCCAAGCGCATGGCCTGTTCATCGTCTATGGCGTAGAGGCGGTTTTCGACTTCGGTGTTTATTTCGAGCGGGTCCTCGGGATTTAGCCCAAGGGTTTGGCGCAGCTGGTCGCGCTGGCTCTCAATCGCCGTTTCGGCCTGGGCAAAACTCGATTCGGCCTGCAGTAGCTCTACCTGAAGGCGGAGTGCTTCGACCTCGGCAATAAGACCCACTTCGAATTTGCGCTGTGCAAGTTCCAAGTTGGCCCGAGACAGATCCAGGCGCTGTTTCTGTATTTCGAGTTGACGCAGGCGCTGGACCAGCGTGTAATAGTCGTCAATAACCTGACCTTCTAACTGCAGGCCCTGCTGTTCAAAATTGAGTCGTGCGTTGGCAAAGTTGTGCTGTGCGCGCTGTAGGCTGACCTCTTCGGCCGCGCGATTGAGGATGTCGTGCTCGTAGTCGAGACGCATGTCGCCGGAAAAATCGAGAAAGTCGGCGCGGCGGTTGGACGAGAAGTCGCGTCGTTCGGCGTTGGACGTCAGCTGAATGGAGCCGAAATAGGGCAGACGCTGCGTCATGCGCAGGTTGCCGTTGTAGGTGAAGTTGGTGCTTTCGTCGCGCACGCGGGTGGCCAGCGCGAGGCTTTCTTGGGTGTCGCGCACTTCGGTAAAGGTCGGCGCGGTGAAGTTGGCGTCCATATTGAAAGCAAAAGGCGCTTGGGCCGACTCCAAGCTCGTGCGACTGGCCGCTAAGGTTTGCTCGTTGCGCTGATGCTGCAAGTTGCGGCCCATGGCCAGGTCAATGCAGTCCTGTAGAGAGAGGGGCTGCTGGGCCTGGGTGGAGCTAGTAAAAAGAAGGAAAATTGCTGGAATAAGGGGCCGCATACTCATGCCTCAAGTTCATGTAGTTTTTCGGGTTGCGTACATCTAAACGACATTAAGCAATATGGTGCACCTTTTCAAGTGTGGATCTACATTTTGGCCCCTCCACGAGGGATGGATCCGGTTCCGCGTACGCTTGGGATCTCGTGCGGATACGCGTCCGGTTGTCGTGCGTTCATATCTGAGGATATATTAACGAGAAGAGGGGGGTAGGGCATTACTACCTCGACCCGTCTCATCGTCTTTATACGGTGCATACTTCGGTAAGGAGAAATCTATGACATCCTCGACGCAAGAGGTGCTGCGCTCGGAGCGACTGGCTAGCGATCTTAAGGTAAAGGTCTTTGCCGACGGCGCCGACCGCCAAAGCATGCTCGACAGCTATGCGAATCCGCTCGTGGCCGGTTTTACGACCAATCCCTCGCTGATGCGTCGCGCGGGAGTAGTAAACTACGTGGAGTTTGCCAGGGAAATACTGCGCGAAATTCCCGATCGACCGATTTCATTCGAAGTATTTTCAGATGATCTGGAGGAAATGGAGCGCCAGGCGCGGGAAATTGCCACCTGGGGAGAGCACGTGTATGCTAAGATTCCCGTGACGAACACTCGGAACCAGCCGGTCTACGACATGGTGCATCGGCTGTCGCATGAAGGCGTCAAAGTGAACGTTACGGCGATCTTCATACTCGATCAGGTCCGTCAAGTTGCCCAGGCTGTAGAGGGGGGCGCGCCGTGCTGCGTTTCCGTATTTGCCGGTCGTATCGCCGATGCCGGGATAGACTATATGCCGACGATGATTGAATCGGTGAAGATACTGTCGTCGAATCCTCATGCCGAACTGATTTGGGCGAGCCCGCGCGAGGTGTATAACGTGGTGCAGGCTGATCAGATAGGCTGTCACATTATTACCTGCACCAACGATATCATTGGCAAACTGTCGACGATCGGCAAAGATTTGGCCGCGTTCTCGTTGGATACGGTTAAAGTCTTTTACGAAGATGCCACGGCGGCGGGATTTTCGATTTAAATGAGCTACACGGAGCGTTATTTAGGTGAAGTAGTGCAGGTTGTAGAGGGCCTTGACCGAGCGGAGATCGACCGTTTGGTAGCGCTCTTTGTGCGGGTGCGCACCGAGGGTGGGCGTCTGTTCATACTC
>JAYOKQ010000026.1:0-27028 GCA_038119905.1 Gemmatimonadota bacterium
TTTGCTCGTTTTTCTCGTCTGCTGATGCTCGCGGCCATCGCCCTGCTCATCGTGGTCCTATTTGCAGGTACCGGCCCAGCGCAGCGCTGGCTTGCCCTACCGTCTTTTCTCGCCGGTTTCACCTTTCAGCCTTCTGAATTTGCCAAACTCGCTCTTGTAATCTATCTGGCCGACGTGTTGGTGCGTAAGGAAGGGGATCTACGCGAGTTTAAGCGAGGTCTTCTGCCACGCTTAGTCGTCGTAGGCCTCGTCCTCACCCTGATTGCCCTGCAGCCAGATCTAGGGACGGCGATTGCCATCGGTGCGATCGCATTCGTTTTACTGTGGGTTGGCGGCGTTGAACCTGGGCAGTTGGGCGCCGTGGTTCTAGTTGGTGCCTGTGGGGTCGTGTTATCCCTGCTGTCATCTCCGTACCAAATGGCGCGGCTGACCAACTACATTAAAGGCAGCGGTGAGGATGCGGGGAATTACCAGATCACCCAGTCGCTTATTGGCATGGGGAACGGTCAACTTTGGGGCGTAGGACTGGGCAATAGCATGCAGAAACTGCAGTACCTTCCGGAGCCGCATACGGATTTTGTATTCGCTTTTGTCGGCGAGGAAATTGGGTTGGTCGGCACGCTCGGTGTTGTCGTTCTCTTTATCGCTTTTGCCGCCTGCGGGTTGCAGATTGCTCGCGGGGCTACCGATAGCCATGGGTTTCTGCTGGCTACGGGTATAACGGCGATGATTTCCATTTATGCCATGCTCAATATGGGGGTTGTGACCGGTGTGCTGCCAACGACGGGTTTGCCCCTGCCCTTTCTCAGCTACGGTGGTTCTTCACTGCTGTGGAATATGGCCGGAGTGGGCATCCTGCTGAGCGTGGCGCGAAGCGCGGCGGCCAGTCGGCCCAGGGGGCTGCGTTGAGCGGATTCGCTAAGCGGTATAATCACGCCCATTTAGTGGGGATCGGTGGGGTGGGAATGGCTGGTTTGGCGCGCGTCCTACACGGGCAGGGAGTGCGCGTTACGGGATCGGATATCGCTTCGTCAAACGCGTTAGCTGACTTAGCTACAGACGGCTTTGAGGTATACGTAGGACACGCTGCTGTGCAGTTGGGTGAGGCTGACTTACTCGTCTACTCGGCGGCCGTTTCCGAGGATAATGTCGAGCTTGCCGCAGCCGCAGAACGGGGTATAGACTGCGCTAGTCGCGCTCAGGTGCTGGGGGCGATGAGTCGAGAGCGACGCACGGCGGCCATAGCGGGAACGCACGGAAAAACCACCTCTTCGGCGATGGTGGCCGACATCTTGCAGCGAGCCGATTGGGAGCCGGATGTCCTTGTCGGTGGAGAAGTAGACGGGCGTATACGAGCGAGTGTAGGCAGGGGCGAGTGGCTGGTCGTCGAAGCGGACGAATATGCTCGCTCTTTTCTCGAACTCTACCCGGAAGTGGCGCTGATTACCTGCGTCGAGGCGGATCATTTGGATTGTTATACCGGTATCCTCGAGGTCGAGGAGGCTTTTGTCGCCTTTCTACAGCGGATGCCCTTTTACAGCGTCGCGCTGCTGGGCGGCGATGGCCTCGTCTCGCAGCGAGTAGTCGAGTCTGCCGGGCGGCGCGTGCTCACTTTCGGTCAGTTGGCTGAGAACGATTATCAAATCGTCGATGTGGTGCTAGATGCATGGAGCAGTCGGTTTGGTCTCCGCTATGCTGGGGATGCGTTGGTCGACATTGAATTGGGCGTACCCGGCATACACAACGTGCGCAACGCGGCGGGTGCTATCGCGTTAGCCCATCAATTCGGCGTCGATATGGCCTGCTGTCGCGCGGCTCTTGCCCAGTTTCGAAGCGTCGATCGGCGCTTTCAACTGCGGGGCGATGTGGGCGATGTGCGGGTGGTTGATGACTACGCTCATCATCCGAGTGAAGTTGCGGCAGCGCTCGCTACGGCTCGGGCCAGTGGCCGGCGTATCGTGGCGGTTTTTCAGCCTCATTTGTATTCGAGGACGCGCGATTTTGCTGATGCATTTGCCCGCGCACTCGCCGAGGCGGACCGAGTTGTCCTAGCTGCAATTTATCCGGCTCGCGAAACGCCCATAGCCGGCGTGGATGCTACGCTGATTGAGATGGCGCTACGGGGCATCGGCTACGATGAGGTTGACTATGTCGAAGATGGAACGGCGTTGGTGTCCCATGTGATCAACGTCTGTCGTCCGGGTGATATCGTATTGACCATGGGGGCAGGGGACATTGGTCAACTGGCGGGATTGCTCGTCAAGATGCTAGAGAGAGTCGCCCGATGAGAGCACGTAAAAACGAGCGCGCGACCACAAAACGTGCAACGAGAGCGACTGCGAGTCCAGCCCGCTGGAAGACGCGACTGGCCGCTGTGTGGATAGTGTTGCCCTTGGCGGTTTTGGGCGCTGTAGGTTGGGGGATATGGAGTTGGCGTACTTCGCAACAGTATGTGCAGCAATTCGAACTGGCTGCCATTGAAGTGAATGGCTTGCGCCTGCTCAGCGGAGACGATGTGCTCGATGCCAGCGGTTTGGCCATCGGCGACAACGTATTGGACATCGACCTGCGGGCCGTCTCCGAACGGTTAGAGCGGGAGCCGTGGATCAAGCGGGCCATTGTCGTGCGCAAACCTCCGGATCGCTTGGTGGTAGAATTGGTCGAGCGCCAGCGCCTTGCTTGGCTCAAACTCGGTCAGACATATGGGGTAGACGAGGAGGGTATTCTATTGCCCGCTCGACGATTGGCAAACGAGTCGCTGAGCGAGGTCGATTTGCCGGTCATCACGGGCGTTTCAGTCGAGTTGGATTCGCTCTATCCGGGTATGGCACTGGCCGATAGCGCTGGAGTGCTGAGTGCCGTGCTCGCTTGGTGGAAGCGGGCGATAGAAGTGGATCCTGAATTTTGTATGGGCATTTCTGATCTCGAGGCGCTTCAAGACGATGGGATAGGACTGCGCTTAGCCGGCGATGGCCTAGAAGTGCGCCTGCCTTTTGACCGGGTCGATGAACGTCTGCGCGAACTCAAGCGAATGATGCCGAGGATTTACCGCGAATACCCCAATCCGGCCTATATAGACCTGCGCTATGCCGGGCAACTCGTCGTGGGCGGAAAAGAGAAAGGGGCGGGATGAGCATGGAGAGCCAGTGCGTAGTAGGTCTTGATCTCGGTACGACAAAAATATGCACGGTCATCGCCGAGATTGCGCCCGGCAAGCTGCCGAGGATTCTGGGGTTTGCCAGCTGTGCCTCGCAGGGGTTGCGCCGCGGCGTCGTAACGGACGTGGAGAAGACGGTGCAGGCGGTAGAAAAGGCCGTGCACCAAGCCGAGTTGATGGCCGGGGTCGAAGTGAAGGAAGTCTTTGTTGGCATTGCGGGCGAACACGTCAGTAGCCAGGACAGCTCCGGTGTGGTGGCCGTAGCTGGCAGCGACGGCCGCATAACGGAAGAAGACCGTCAGCGGGTGCTCGAATCGGCCGGTGCGGTAAAAATACCCATTGATCGAGAGGTCCTCCACGTCATACCGCAGGAATTTATCGTCGACGGCCGCCGCGATATCGCTGATCCAGTGGGGATGTTAGGAGTGCGGTTAGAAGCCCAAGTGCACGTTGTTTCGGGAGCGGTGACGGCCGCGCAAAACATTTGCCGCAGCATATTGCGCGCAGGGCTAGAGGTCCGAGATATCGCGCTTGAGCCGCTCGCCTCAAGCGCAGCGGTACTAAATGGGGACGAGCGGCAAATGGGCGTGTGTCTGGTAGACATTGGAGGCGGCACGACGGACGTGGCTGTTTTTTCCCGCGGCAGCTTGCGCTATACCGATGTCATCGGCTTGGGAGGGCAAAATGTAACGAGCGATGTGGCCATCGGCCTGCGCACGGGCTGGCCCATCGCCGAAGAATTGAAATGCAGTCACGGCACCGCTTCGCTGCATGCGATTACAGAAGACGAACGCGTCGAGGTCCCCGGGGTTGCCGGGCGTCCGGCAACGCGCATTTCTCGGCGCCTGCTTGCGGATATTATTGAAGCGCGAATGGAAGAAATTTTTGTGCTCGTGCGCGATCAGTTGGGGCCCATTCGCTTTGAATTGGGGGCGGGTATTGTGCTGACGGGGGGAGGTGCTTTAGTCGATGGTGCCGTCGAATTAGCAGAGCGAATTTTTGCCACGCCGGTTCGTCTCGGCCTGCCCGGTGGAGTAGTGGGCATGACGGAGGGGATGGATAATCCTGGCTATGCCACAGCCGTTGGTTTGGCTCGGCTGGCGGGAGAGCGCAGCGGGCGCGAGGGGAAGTGGTTACGGGGTGAAAACCTAGATGAAGCAGGTTTTGAAGCTGTATTTGGACGCATGAAAGAGTGGTTTCAAACATGGGTCTGAGCGCTATACGCGTTTGGACAAACACTAGCGAGGAGAGGACACATGAACTTCAGAATTATTGAGGACGAGCGCAAAGCGCGGATCAAGGTCGTCGGCGTGGGGGGCGCGGGCGGTAATGCTATCAATCGCATGATTCAGTCGGGCATGAACGGCGTGGAGTTTATTGCCATCAACACCGATGCACAGGTCCTAGAGACTTCCTCGGCAGACGCCTGCATCTGCATTGGCGACGGCGTGACGCGCGGCCTAGGCGCCGGTGCCGATCCGCAGGTGGGACGGCAGGCCATCGAAGAAGATCGCGACAAAGTTGCCGAGCGGTTGGCTGATGCCGATCTCGTTTTTATCACGGCCGGCATGGGCGGCGGCACCGGCACTGGTGCTGCTCCCGTAGTCGCTGAAATCTGCCGTGAGCAGGGGGCCCTCGCCGTTGGTATTGTCACCGAGCCCTTTGCTATGGAAGGGTTTCCTCGCATGCGCAATGCCCACACGGGATTGAGCGAATTACAGGAACGCGTCGACACGCTGATCACGATAAAGAACCAGCGGTTGCTGAGCATATGCGATCGGGATACCACGCTTGACCAAGCTTTTTTTCAGGCGGACGAAGTGCTTATGCAGGCTACGCGCGGCATCGCCGACTTAATTACGATTCCCGGGATGATCAACCTCGACTTCAATGATGTGAAGACGATCATTTCGCAGGGAGGTGATGCGATTATGGGTGTCGGAACGCACAAAGGGGAAAACCGCGCAGTCGAGGCGGCGCGCAAAGCGATCCAGAGTCCGCTGCTGGAAGATGTATCGATCCATGGTGCTAAGGGCGTGTTGATTAATATCGCTGCTGATGCTAACCTGACGCTGTTTGAGGTCAACGAGGCGATGTCGTTGATTCACGAAGCGGCCGGCCAAGAAGCCAATATCATCTTTGGCACGGTAAAAGACGATCAAATGTTGGACGAAATCAGCGTGACGGTGATTGCTACGGGGTTTAATCTCAGCAGCGAAAACCGAGTCTCTGCGCCCAGCATACAGCGCGAATCGGCCGTTGCCAGCGAGGAGGTTGAAGCGGAAACGCCGGGCGTGCGCACGTTGGATCCGCAGCTGCAGGTGCCGGCCCACACGCGGCGTCGGCCATCCGTCGAGACCCCGCATGCGGGTGGTAAGAGCGAAGAAAACCTAGATATCCCGACGTTTTTACGTCGCAGAATGGGCTAGAGACCGTCCGCTGATCGATTGCGTGTAAAGGGTGATACGGTATATTTAGCCCCTCGGGATACAGGCGATCGTTCGTACCGCCCACATTGCCCGCGCTGGGCCGATCTAACTAGGTCATTTGGTCAGCGCACAGCGGTGCGGTCCCGGTCTATTCTACGGAAACCAACTAGTCTTTCACAGAGGAAATGGAATAAATTGGCAAATCGAAGTCGAGTTTCAAAGCTTCTTTCGCTCATGCTGCGCCACAAGCCTGATGAGTTCGGATTAGAAATTGACACGTACGGCTATGCACCCATCGAACAAGTAGTGCAAGCTCTGCAAGAGCGCTATGACGACGCGACCGAGGAGGACGTGCGCGCGTTGGCCAATGACGGGCAGCAGCGCCGGTTCGAAATGAACGAGTACGGCGTGCGTGCGCTCTATGGACACAGCTTTTTTGTAGAGATGGACGGGGAACCAATGTCGCCTCCTCCGGATCGTCTTTACATGGGCACGACGCGGGCTGCTGCGCGGAGTTTCGCTGAAGAGGGAATTACCTCGGGCGATCGCTATTACGTGCATCTTTCGCTGGATCGAGAGACGGCTGCGGCGCGTTCGCACGAGAAAAGCGGCCCCCTTGTCGTCGAAATCCTAGCCGACAAAGCACACGAGCAAGAAATTGCATTTTTCTCCCGCGGTGAAGTCATACTGACCGAGGAAGTGCCGCCAGACTGCGTTGGCCAGCTATTGGGGGCCGAAGGAGAATCCGTTGCTGCACCATCTCCTGCCAAACCAGCCTCAGCAGAGGCCCCTGTTTTCGGTCGAAAGCCCCGCTTTGTAACCCGATAGTCCTACTGCCATACGGTCACTATATGCGGCCCAGTGCGAAGATTCCATGCGGCGCTCCCTCTGGGGAAGGCGTTCGGTGGGATCTCTCGCACTGGGCTCTTTTTTTGGAAGGGGAGATCCAGATAAATTAGCTCATGAGGACTAGATAAAAGAAAGGGCGTGGTGGGAAAAATCTGCGCAGTACAAAGAGTAAATTGCCGATATATAAATGGAAGCGCTTTCGATCTATACTCGAGCATAGGCAAGCGGCATACATAGAGATTGCGGCACCTTTTTTGCTGCCTATCCAACATGAAAACTCGCATAAGCGTAGAAACATTGACGGGATACGAATGGTGCTGTGTTTAGCCGCTATTTCCCGTTTCAACGTGGACTGATTTCACTACAGGGAGTTGATCATGACGGCTTTACCCGTTCGCCAGACTGAGTCACTGCACATTCCCATGAACGATCTGCGAAAGCAGCACGGTCATCTACAGGCTGAATTAGAGCGCGCTATCGGTGAAGTAATCGAAGGGTGCAGTTTCATACTCGGGCCGCAGGTTGAGCGTTTTGAGCGCGCTTTTGCCGAGTATTGCCAGGTCAAACACTGCATTGGCGTGAGTAGCGGAACAGATGCTTTGCGATTGGCGCTTCAGGGGTGCGGCATTGGGCCGGGGGACGAGGTAATTACTACGCCACTGACCTTTGGTGCGACGGTTGAGGCCATCATACAGGTTGGAGCGCGTCCGGTATGGGTCGATATTGATCCGCGCTACTTTACGCTGGATCCGCAGCGCGTGGAAGATGCGCTGACCGATCGGACCCGGGCTATTATACCGGTGCACCTGTATGGACATCCGGTAGATATGCAGCCGCTGGTCGATATAGCCCGGAGACGCGACATCGTCCTGATTGAGGATGCAGCGCAGGCTCACGGAGCGCGCTACCGCGACGTGCCGGTAGGGGGGCTAGGGCGCGTGGCTTGCTTTAGCTTTTATCCTGGCAAAAACTTGGGGGCTTATGGCGATGCCGGCGGGCTGACGACCCAAGACGACGTGCTGGCCGAGCGCCTGCGCAGGTTGCGCAATCACGGTCAGGCCAAGGGCGATAAGTTTAACTACGTGGAAGTCGGCGGGAATCACCGAATGGACGGTATTCAAGGAGCTATTCTCGAGGTGAAGCTGCGCCATTTGGACGCATGGAATGCCCATCGCCGGGCATTGGCCAAACGCTACCATGCCGCGCTATCCGAGCTATCGGCGGTCGAATTGCCCGAAGAGGCGCCCTTTGCACACCACGTATATCACCTGTATGTCCTGCGTGTAGAAGACCGAGCAGAGTTGGCTGATCGGCTGCGAGCAGAGGAGATCGAATCGGCGGTACAGTATCCCCATCCGCTGCATTTGGTGCCGGCCTTTTCGCATTTAGGCTATGGGAGGGGAGATTTTCCACACTGTGAACGCATATGCGACCAGTTGCTCTCGCTGCCGATGTTCCCCGATATGACTTTTGAGCAGGTTGATCGAGTCGCCGATGCTATAATTCGGCACTACCTACACGACTAGCAAAGACAACGTAACTGATGGCTCATCCCTAGGTGGGAGAGTCGGGATATACGCCCTCTATCTGTCCGGTTTATTCGGAATATAGGGGGCGTTTTTTTGTATAGATCTATCCCGTAGGGCCGATCTCCTTTTTAACCATACGATGCGAGCCATGTTATTGGAAGGAGGCTATTGCCCTTAGGGGAATGCTTTCGCAGATTGTCGCTATCTATTTGATGGGGATACTAGCGGAGTGCCGGCTGTATGCACATCCTTTCATCCCGCTCATTCAACGAAAAATGCGGAGAACGTGATGGAAGCAGTCAACAAAACTGCGCGAGTTTTTCAGCTGCTTATTGGCTTGGTTTACGTCGTGTCGGGACTTATTAAAACCTGGGAACCAATCCTTTTTTACTGGGAAGCAATACCCTACACGCAGCTGTTGGGATTTGGTCGCGAGAATTTTCAGATCGTAGCTAAAAGCGCTGTGCTCTTAGCGCCCTTCGAGGTCGGACTGGGTACGGCTCTGTTGCTCAACTGGCGTCCGCGTATTACGCTGCCCATTGCTACGCTGCTCATGGCCTTTTTTACCGGGCTGCTAGTCTATGCGTGGAAAATGGGGGCGTCAATCGACTGTGGCTGTTTTGGTGCACTCGTCGAGCGCAGTCCCGGTGAAGCGGCGGTAGAGGACGCCGTTATGCTGGCGATGTTAGGCGTCGCCCTATGGCGTTCGCGCGCCAATGATTCGGCCTATTGGACGCCCAATGCTGCGCTGGGTACGCGATGGGTCCCCGCTATATTCGCCGTGGCCCTAGTCGTATGTGGATTCCGCTTTCTTCCCGAAGTCGAGCGGTTAGAGGCATCGGATCTCAAGTCTGGGGTACGCCTAATTGGTCTGACGCTTCAAGGCACAGAGGCTGACCTGCAGCGGGGGAAATACTTGATCGAATTATTTAGTCCCGTCTGCGGCCACTGTATTAATGCCGTGCCCAAGATCAACGCCATGGCACAGGACGAAGCGCTGCCGCAGGTAATCGCCCTGACAAATTTCACCCAAGACTCCGAGCAGTTGGTCGAATTTAGAAAGCGGTTTAATCCGCTCTTCGATACGGCGACCATTTCGCTGACCGATTTTTATCGCTTGACCTATGCACACGGCTATCCGCGGCTCGCCTATATAGAGGATGGCGTTGTGCAGACGGTGTGGGAGCGGGACTTCATGCCAGATATAGAGCGTTTGCGCGAGATCACGCGCTAGTGTGGAATGCTAACCATGTTGGTGAAGGAGGGTGCAAAAAATGAGTGACCTAGCGTTGTTGGGCGGCCCAAAGGCCATGGATTCAGTGGAAGATGGCGATATGTTTCGCTGGCCCATTATAACCGCCGAAGACGAAGAGGCCGTCCTGGCAGTCTTGCGCCGCGGGGCTATGTCGGGCACGGACGTAACGCGGAAATTCGAAGAGGATTTATGCGCGTATTTTAGTTTGCCCTACGCCCTGTGTCACAATACGGGCACGGCGGCCATTCAGGCGGCGATGTGGGCATGCGGGGTGCGCCGCGGGGATGAAGTGATCTGCCAGAGCATGACCTATTGGGGGTCCGCTCTGCAGGTGTTCTCGCTGGGGGCGACGGTGGTTTTTGGCGAGATGGATCCGAAGACCCTGACGCTCGATCCGGCCGATATAGAGGCGCGCATCACCGACCGCACCAAAGCCATTGTCGTGGTCCACTACAGCGCCTATCCAACGGACATGGATCCAATCATGGAGATCGCCCAACGCCGCGGTATCAAGGTCATCGAAGACGTTTCGCACGCACAGGGCGGCTTTTACAAGGGGCGACTGTTGGGTACGATCGGCGACGTGGGAGCCATGTCCATTATGTCGGGTAAGTCACTGCCCTGCGGCGAGGGCGGCTTTCTCGTCACCCAGAACCAACAGCTATACGAACGCGCCGTATCCTTTGGACACTACCAGCGCAGTTTCGAAGTCGAGGATCCCGAATTGACGCCCTTTCAGGGCATGCCGTTGGGGGGCTACAAATACAGGATGCACCAGCTCTCATCAGCGGTTGGGCGCGTGCAGTTAAAGCATTACAACGCACGTATGGAGACCATTCAGCAGGCGATGAACTATTTCTGGGATCAAATGGAAGGGGTGCCCGGTGTAAAGGCGCATCGGCCGGCCGCCAACAGCGGCAGCACGATGGGCGGATGGTATGCGGCCAAGGGGCTCTACGTCGCCGAGGAGCTAGGGGGGCTACCGGTAGCGCGCTTTTGCGAGGCGGTCAACGCCGAGGGAGGATCGTTTCGCCTAATGCCCGGTGCCAATATACTCATGCACCTGCATCCAGTGCTCAACGACGCCGATATTTACGGCGACGGCAAACCGACGCGCATTGCCCATTCCGATCGGGACCTGCGCCAGCGCGAAGGCTCGCTGCCCGTTACTGAGAGCCTGCCCGGTCGCTGCATGTCCATTCCCTGGTTCAAGCACTTTAGACCCGAGATCATCGATGCCTACGTTGGGGCTTTTCGCAAAGTGGCCGAGCGCGCAGAGGAGTTACTCTAATGGATACGGATCAGATACTGAAAACACGTCTCTTTGGATATGGAACGCCCTACCGCGTTGGCGTGGGCGCCGATGGCATCCTCGCGCCGCTGGATACGTCCGCCGAAGAGGAGGCCGAGGCGCTCGCTACGCTTCTTTCTGCGCTGGGCCGCGACCTGCCCGAGGTGCCGATCGTCGATACAGATCCTTGGGCCTATTCGATGCCCTTTGGTCGCTGTGGCATCGAAGGGCTGCCGCGCGAGCATATTCAGGTCCATTTTAGCCGCGAAGCGTATCTGGACGTGCTCGATGGGGACGGCGTTACGACGCACGCACTAAGCAACGGTCAGATTGTCGCCATAGAGCCGGGTTCCATTGTGCGCCTGCGCGCTCGGGCACTGTGCGCCGGCCGCGTGCTGGTCGCCTTTCAAACGCAGGACCATACGCCGCTGCACGGCAATGCCGGACCCTTTATGTATGACGGGGCCGTTCCCGAAGATTGGCAGGAGCGATTGATCGCCTGTCACGCCGCCTTCGATCGCGTCGCCGCCATGGAAACGGGGGATCGGCGCGAAGTGTTGGATTCGTTCTTTTTTGGGATGGCCTCGAGCTTGGCCGGTGGGGCAGAGATTGACTCGCTGCGTTCGGCGGCGGAAGCGGCCGGTTCCTATACCGCGCCCGATGAGGCACCTTTTTTTACGCGCCAGGAGACGCTGCTCGATGAGCGCACGGTAGGCCGCATTCGCCAAGCCGATGCGGGCGTTTTTCGGTTTCCTGGCATGTTTGGCGGCGTTGCGCCGCTCTTTTCGCTCATTGACTAAGGTGCTTCCGTAGGAGAGGGGAATATGGCAAAGAAGAAGATTCGTTTAGGGCTCATCGGCTGCGGGGGCAACATGCGCAATGCGCACGTGCCGCGTCTACAGGAAGACGGTCGCGTCGAACTCGTAGCACTCGTCGATACGGCCGCCGAACCAGCTCAGCTGCTGATGGAAAAGTGGGGGTGTGATATCCCACTGTATACGGACTACAAGGCCATGCTGAAGGGAAGTTCGCTCGACGGCGTGCTCATATCTTCGCCGCATTCCATGCACTACGAGCAGGCCAGAGCCTGTCTCCGAGCCGGGCTGCACGTGCTAGTAGAAAAGCCGCTGACCATTACATCGCGTCACGCAAAATCGCTGATCGAAACGGCGCGCAAACTCGACCGACTACTAGTCGTCAGCTATCAGCGCAACTTCTATCCCCAGCACGCCTATGTGCGCGAGCTTGTGCGCAAAGGGGCTATCGGTGAAATCAAGGGCGTTGTAGCCTATGTCACCCAGCGTTGGGGTGGACGCGGCTGGCGCGGTGAGCCGGATCTTGCAGGCGGGGGCTTCTTTATGGATACCGGCAGTCATTTAGTTGCTTCCACGCTGTGGATGACCGGTCTGCAGCCCAACGAAGTTCACGCGTTCATGGATCGCCGCGGACAAAAGGTCGATATAGACGCCGCGCTCAACGTGCGTTTTACCAACGGCGCGCTGGGTTCGCTGCACTTTACGGGCAGTGCCGATCGCCACGATGAACGCTTGGCCATTCAGGGCGATGCCGGCTGCATTGTATTTAACCTACACCAATGGGGCATCCGCGAGGTGCTGCTCAACGGAGATCCGCTCGTAGTGCCGGCACGCATCGGGGACGATACGCCGGATGCGGCCTTTTTGCGGTGGATGCGCGGGGGGAAAGGCTACGAAGAGGCCGATTTCGCGCTGCAGGTTTCGCGCCTTACTGAGGCCGCCTATAAGTCGCTAGAGCAAAAACGCACGGTGCGCGTCGCGCGCTAAAAACGCAAGGGGAGGGGAAGATGATTGAGTACGAACGCGTCGTTCGCGAACTGGACGCTAGCATACCGCGGCTGCTGGCACGGCAGGTAATAGATGTCGGTCACTTGGACTGCGGAGGGTTTATCGATGGCGACGGACTTGTCGGTCCGAACAGCGTGTCCTCGGCCTCGACGCTCGCCTATGCCTACCTGCTCGAGGAGTCCGCCTATTACCACAGCGCGGAACTGCTAGAGCGCATTCTGTCGGTGGGCGAGTTTGGTCGCCGCCGTCGGCGCCCATCGGGTAATTACGACCTGCTCAGCACCAACTTCGACTCGTCTCCCGATACGGGATTTATAACCAAGTCGCTCGCGCCAGCGGTCAAACTGGCGCGCACCCAGCCCGGCGATGATGGGGCACAGCAAATTGCCGAATCTCTGGGTGAACTCATTCGCACGGGCGCCGATGGGATGGTGCGCGGAGGCTTTCATACGCCCAATCACCGCTGGGTCATTGTCGCCGCGCTGTCGCTGGCCAGCGAACTCTACCCCGAACTGGAAGTGCGCGATACGATCGAGGCCTATCTCGCCGAGACCATCGACGTCAATGCCGATGGGGAATATATAGAGCGCAGCACGGGGGTTTACAATGCGGTCGTCAACCGTTCGCTCATCTTGGCTGCAGAATCGCTTGGTCGCCCAGAGCTCTTGGAGCCGGTACGCCGCAACCTCGACTTTAACTTCCACATGCTGCACGGCGACGCAACCGTCGTCAGCAGTATTTCGCGTCGACAGGATCGCGGTGCCCGCGCCGTCCCGACTACGCTGGCCGATGGCTATCACGCTCTGGCGCATATCGACGGCAATGGCTTTTATGCTGCCGTTGCTGACTGGTTGGTTGACCGCGGCGGCAGCAGCACGGTCTGTCTGCCCAATTTCGCACTCCATCCGGCCTGGCGCAGCCAGGAAATACCCCGCCAGAGCTTGCCCAGTGAATACGCGCAGTCATATCCGGTTTCTGGCCTATGGCGCGTTCGTCGACAGGCGACTAGCGCGACGGTCGCGGCCGGTCTGACGGCGCCCTTTGCCGTCGTGCAGGGCGCGGCGGAAATGACGCTCAAGCTGTGCTCAACCTATTTTGCCACCGGCCAGTTTGTCGGTGAGGACTTTGTCGGCGATGAGAAAGGGGTTGTGCTCCAGCACAAGGGGCGCAACAAAATTTATCCAGAGAAAGGATATACGGGCGGTATTTACTGGCTGCCGATTGACGAACGCGTCGACGCAGAAAACTGGCAGGAAGTGCGCGCTCGCCGCGACGTCTACGCGCTGCCGGCCCTCGAAGTTGCGCTAAGCGTGGAGAGCGTGCCCGGCGGATTCGACCTGCACCTAACTTCTTCGGGAGGGCTGGACGGCGTGCCGTTCCAAATCGAGTGCAACTTTGTTCCCGGGGGTATTTTGCACACAGACAGCGTTATCCTAGAGGGCAAAGAGGGCAATACGGCGTTCCTAAAGAGCGGGTATGCCCTCTATCGCGTAGGCAACGATGCGATTTCCGTCGGGCCTGGTCAACACGCCCATAGCATGTGGGCGATGCGCAATAGCGAGGTCGATAGGAGCGCATTTCGCCTGCTGATAACAGATCGCACCCCCGTGCAAAAAACCATCGAAATTCGCTGCGGCACCTGGTCGGAAAGCGAGCAGCGTCTTCTGGCCTAGCTCAGCCCATATGGACGTCGTCGGCCCGGCCAAAGCGCCAGGCCGGCACGGGCGCCGTCTGTAAGCGCTCGCCGTCGGAAAGGCCCTCGTGTCGACCGGCCAGTTGCCGGACCATCACCTGCCGCCAATCCGCTAGGACGTCGGGTTTTTCACTCGATAGGTCGCGGCATTCGCGGGGGTCCTCGATTAGGTCAAAGAGCTGTTCCTCGCCGTTTATCGGATTCCAAATATACTTCCACTGCGCATCGGTTAGGAACTGGTTGGCGTTTTCCGGGTGATAGCACGGGGCGTGCTCGCCGTGGTAATACGAACGCACCGCCTGAGATGGATCTTCTAATAATCCGAGCAGACTGTGGCCCTCGACCGTTTCGGGTAGGGAGGTCTGGGCGGCCTGTAAAAAAGTCGGCATGATATCCTCCCACCCTACCAACTGACTGCACTCAACGTTGCGCTCGACCTGCATCGAGGCTGGAGCAACGGCGATGAACGGAACGCGCGCTGAAGCTTCATAGGCGTAGGTCTTGCGCCACAGGTGATGGTCGCCCAGCATCTCGCCGTGGTCGGAGGTAAAAACGACGAGGGTGTTGTTGAGAAAACCGCCGCGCTGTAGGCGTTCGATGAGGCGGCCAACCTGCGCGTCTAAAAAGGACAAATAGGCGAAGTACGCGGCCCGAGCGCGATGGACAATGTGATCGGGGAGCCGTCCGCGCCATGCGTTAACGTCGAGGGGATAGCTCGCTTCTTGCGCATGGCGCTCAGCCCAATCGCCGATATCGGGCAGGGGGAGATCGCGACCGATAAACTGGTCGTAGTAGACTTGGGGAGGGCACCACGGTGGGTGGGGACCGTTAAAAGACAGCGTCATAAAAAACGGGCGCGTGGGATCCCGTTTGCCCAGAAAATCAAGCGCGCGACCGACAAAGAATGTCTCTTCGAGCTGGTGTTCGGGCAGGTGGTTGGGGCGTCCCAGCCAGGAGTTGGCCGGCACGCCGTGGGCAAATTTCTCCACTTCGATGCCAGGTTGCTGTCCTAGCCACTCCTCGTAGTCGGCCGATAGGACGACCTGCTCAAACCCGAGGTGTTTCCGCGCCGGGTGAAAGTGCGTCTTGCCGATGTTGATCGTTTGGTAGCCGGCCTGCGTCAACTCGCCAGCCAGGGTGTGATTATAGTCCCAGGGCTGACCGTCCTGATAGCCGACCATACCTTGACTGTAGGGCGTCATACCCGTCATCAGCGAGCGTCGCGCGGCAATGCACGAAGGGCATGGAGTGTAGGCGCGGGTAAAGGTCGTGCCGCGCGCCGACAGCGAATCGAGATGGGGCGTTTCGGCGACGGGATGTCCCAAGCGACCCAAGCAGTCGCCGCGCCAGTGGTCGGTCAGTATCAGCAGGATATGAGGGCGTTCGGACATGATGATTTCCCTAAACGGCGTTGGCTACGGAGCCATCATGGCGCAGCGGCGTATGGCCGGTATTCATCGGAGTATAGGGCGTTTGCTCGATGAGAGTTTCGTCCAATTCCACTCCCAAACCGGGTGCGTCGGGAATGGCGATATAGCCTCCTTCGCGGCTGTAGCACGTCTTGAATACGGCGTGGTGCGGGGCTTCGTCGTTCTTGGTGTACTCCTGGGTGACGAAGTTGGGAATCGTGGCATCCAAGTGCAGTGAAGCGGCGGTGATCAGCGGGCCTAGGAAGTTGTGCGTGACCACGGCGCAGTGATAGGATTCGGCAATGGCGGCTATTTTTTTGCAGTGCGTCAGCCCGCCGGCCAAGGCAACGTCTGGACGCACGTACTGTGGACCGCCCTGCTCTAGCAGTTCGCGGAATTCCCATATCGAAACAAAGCGTTCGCCGTTGCCAAAGGGCAGGGAAGATTTGGCCGATATATGCGCCTGTGAGGAGATGCTATCGATTTGGATGGGATCTTCGAGAAAGAGCACGTGAAAGGGTTTGAGCGCGTCGGCCAAGTCGAGGGCGACCATCGGCGTCAGCTTGCGGTGTAACTCGATGATCAGATCGAGGTCGGGGCCGCCGGCCTCACGCGCGGCGGCGGTAATCTCGACGGCTGTATCGATAAGACGCGCCTGTGCCATATCTTGGTAGCCGCCGGGCAGTGGATCGAATTTGACGGCGGTAAATCCCTCGTCAGCGGCTGCTTTGGCGGCTTTGTAGTTGGCTTCTGGCGTTCCGCCCCCCGAGAGCAGGTGCAGGCGAATCTTGTCGCGCACGTTGCCGCCCAGCAGTTCCCAGACGGGCACCTCAAAGTGCTTGCCCTTGATGTCGTAGAGAGCGATGTCGATGGCGGCTACGGCACCCATGATGGCGGTTCCGCGAAACGGGGCCATGCGGTAGAGGTGGTTCCAGTGATGCTCAATGCGCATCGGGTCCTGGCCGATGAGATATTCCTTATAGACATCTACGATGCTCTGCACGGCTGTCGGGTATCCCCAGCAGGCCGTTTGGCCGATCCCCGTTAGGCCGGTATCTGTGGTCAGGCGCACGACAAAGCCGCCGCCGATGAGAAAGGATTCAATGCGTTCAATTTTCATAATGGGCTCCCATAAGTGGTCAAGGCATGATAATGTAGCACGAGCCAGGAGGGTGGCCAAACGCGTTTTGTGATGACATGAGATCCGCCGTCGTGGACCGGTATTAAGCAGGGGGTATTTGATAGCGAATGCCTGTTGAGTACGCTCGGTGCTTTGGCGATATTGAGAAGCCTCACAAGGGAGGATGTATGGCCAACTTGCGTTTTGCCGCGCCTAAGGAACGCCGCGCGGCCTGTATTACCGGTGGGGCACGTGGACTGGGGCGCGCTACGGCGCTGCGCATCGCCGAAGAGGGACGGGACGTTGCAATCCTCGATCTATTGGATGACGAAGGGGCGCAGACTGTGGCCGCCATTGAGGCGTTGGGTCAGCGGGCTCTATATGTTAAAACGGATGTCACCGACGAAGGCCAGGTCCACGCGGCGATCAATGGAGTGGCCGATGCATGGGGGCGTCTGGACATACTCGTGTGCTGCGCGGGTATTCTCGGCTGGGAAGAGCCGTTTTTAAAGCAGACGGCCGAACAGTTTCAAAAAGTGATGAATATCAACGTGCTCGGCGTGTACCACGCGCATCAGGCAGCTATTCCGCATATGCTAAAAGGGGGCTGGGGACGCTGTCTAACGATTACGTCCGGTGCGCGCCGTGGTTCGCCCAACCAGGTGCCGTATTCCGTTTCCAAGGGGGCGGTATTCTCCTTTGTGCAGGCGCTGGGCAACGCCTGGGCCCGCGAAGGTGTTTTTGTCAACGGCGTCGAACCGGGGCGGGCGTTGACCGATATGGTCGTGCCGCGCTTTTCCAAAGAGCACTTGGCCGATCCGGGGAATCCCCTGGGCCGCTATTCCGATCCGGAGGAAGTGGCCGAGGTGATCGAATTCCTCTGCTCCGAGCGCAATACCTATACCACGGGTTCGGTGTGGAGTGTAAAAGGAGCAAGCGGGTGAAAATTACAGCGACCGTGCCGCTTGAACGGGCGCCGGCTTGGGCGGTGCTCGAACGACAGCTCATTGCCGCTATGGAAGCGGCGGTGCACCCTTTTCTGGATAAATACACGCACCCCGATGGTCGTCTAATCTGGAAAGAGGGGATCCATCCGACGCGCGATGGGGCCGACGATTTTTACGAAAGCTTTTACAACTGGCCATTGCTCTATCTGCTGGGTGGGGGGAACCATCTGTTGGAATTGGGGCAGCGCCAGTGGGAGGCGACGACGCGGCTGATGGAGGAAATCGGCCATGTTCACAAGGAATACGAAATCGGCTACGATCAGTTTCACCAGAGCGAGAGCTATATCTACTTCTATCTGCTGTGCTTGGCCGATCCACGGCACGAGAAGAATATCGAACGAGCGCGGCGCTTTGCCGGTTTTTTCCTCAACGAGGACCCCGAGGCGATCAACTACGATCCGGACAAGAAGATCCTGCTCTGCGCGCACAACGGTTCCGGGGGGCCGCGCTGGATTTACGACGAGAGCGACGAGCCGTCCTATGGCTACTCCCCGGGCATGGCGGTCTATGGCCTGCCTTTTGAAGACCTGGAGGGCATCGATTCTATAGAAGATTTGAAGGATCCGGCCAACGCGCGGCGCATGGGACAGGCCATGAAAGAGCGCATGGCCAAGGGGGACGTGGCGACGAATCTGCACGTCTGCTCCCTTATTGCCAACGCCTATTTGCTGACCGGTGACGAGAAATACAAGCGTTGGCTGTTGGAATATGTCGATGCCTGGATGGAGCGGGCTGCGGCCTATGACGGATTCCTGCCCGACAACGTGGGGCTGTCCGGCCAAGTGGGTGAATATACCGGCGGCAAGTGGTACGGCAGCATGTATGGCTGGACTTGGCCACACGGTTTTTACAATATCGCGATGGCGGCCATTTTGGCCGGCGTTGAATGTTTTTTACTAACGGGCGATAAGGGCTACCTTGAACTGCCGCGCAACCAACTCCGCAAGGTCATGTCAGAGGGCAAAATGGCCGATCTGAGCCAGCAGCCCATGAGCTTGGAACACCACTGGACGGGGCAGCTAAAGGCGCTGGGTGAGATCCGCGAGAGCTGGGTTGTGCCCTATTGTTACGGAGATAGCGGTTGGTCGGACTGGCAGCCGCTGGCGCCGATGTATCCGCTGGCGCTGTGGAACGTCAGCGGCGATGAGGTCGACCGATCGATGGTCGAAACGATTCGCCAAAACGAGACCTACGATTGGCGCAAGGTATTCACTTTCCACTCCAAGGAGGATGCCGGACACGAACAGCCTTGGTACGCCTTCTTACAGGGGGAAAATACCGAATACCCAGAGCAGATTCTGCAGGCGGCGCTGGCGCAGGTCTATCGGCGTATGGAGCAAATTCGGCGCGATGAGACCGATCCACGCGACAATCACATCCACTGGTGGCAGCAGCTGAACCCGGTGACGACCGAGGCGCTGATTCAGCTTACGCTGGGCGCTCCGCAGATGTTATACAATGGGGGGCTGCTGCTTGCACCGCTGCGCCACTTTGACGCCGAAGCGCACCGTCCGGGGTTGCCGCCCGACGTGGGGGCACTAGTCGAAGAGGTCCACGGTGATCGGATCGTCTTGCGCCTGGTCAACCTAAGTGCTCTCAGCGTGCGAACGGTGCGCGTGCAGGCCGGTACGCTGGGCGAGCACAACTTCACACAAGTCAATTATAATCAGATAGATAGTACGTATCCAGGTCCGGTCGGTGACTACGCAGCGGCCGATATATTAGCGGTCGAGCAGACCGCCGTCCTCGACGCGAACTACCTCGATGTCGAGCTGCCTGCGGGCACGGAAATACGCCTCCAGCTGGGGCTGCAGCGGCACGTCAACCCGCCGTCGTACGCCGTCTCATGGACCTGGTAGATCTTAATATAGCGAGAAAAAACAATGGATTACGTAAAGCTGGGTCGTTCGGGTCTCAAAGTGTCTCGCCTCTGCTTGGGCACGGCCTTTCGCGGCTATTGGAACGGACACACCGATGCGGAAACGGCTACGGCAACCGTCTATAGAGCCGTCGAATCGGGGATTAACTTCATCGATTGCGCCAACTATTATTTTGGCGGGCGCTGTGAAGAATTATTGGGTAAAGCGATCCGCGAAATGGGGCAACGCGACGACTTGGTCATCACGACAAAGGTCTGGAGTCAGATTGGGGAAGGGATCAACGATCGCGGCCTCTCGCGCTTCCACATAATGCGCGAGATCGAGCGTTCCCTCAAGAGAATGCAGCTCGATTACATCGACATCTATTTGCTGCACAACTTTGACCCCGATACCCCGCTCGAGGAAACGCTGCGTGCCTTTGACGATCTAGTGCGCCAGGGCAAAGTCCGCTACGTAGGGGCCTGCAACTTTACGGCCGCTCAAACCGTGGAGGCGCTGTGGACGGCTGAATCTGGTGGGATGGATCGTTGGGCGATCTTGCAAAATCAGTATAGCTTGTTGCACCGCTATGAGATAGAGCCCGAGCTTATACCGCTTTGCCAGCGCTATGGGCTCGGTATGATGACCTATAGTCCGCTGGCTATCGGGCTGTTAACCGGGCGCTTTCGCCACGGTCAGAGCCCGCCGGCCGATTCACCTTGGGCCCATAATGCTGAGCGCTATGCGCACTTTATGAACGAGCGTTCCGACCGGCTGGTGGCTAAGTTGATTGAAATGGGGCAGGAGCAGGATAAGACGGCGGCGCAGGTCGCGATCGCTTGGCTGCTCGCCCAACCGCAGATCACCGCGCCGATTATTGGTCCCGATCGCCCGGAGCACGTTGAGGAGGTACTAGGGGCTCTGGCGGTGGATTTAAGCCCGGAGCAGTGCGCCGAACTGGATCGGCTATCGGCCTGGGACGTTCCGCACAGGATTTCATAGCGCCGCTAAGCTGGATATAGAACGGCGCAAACGCAGCCTAAAGGAGGATACAATGAGTTGGCTGATGGCTTGGGTCGCCTTTAGTTTGTCTGTTTTTATCGCAGCTCAGGTGCTGCCCTTTGTGCATATCCGCTCGCTGGGGACGGCCGTGCGCGTGGCTGCTCTGTATGGCGTGCTTAAATTCTGTCTCTATTGGCTGCTGTTTTTCATCTCGCTCCCCCTCATACTTATCACACTTGGACTCTTTTTGTTCGTTATGAACGCCCTGTTCCTGTGGATCACCGATAAGTTTATTGAAGATTTTGAAATTGACAGCTTCCGTCATACGGTGATTGCTTCCCTTGTGATTTCCTGTCTCGACTTGCTGCTACGCTGGATTTTACCCGGAGTGTAACCTATTGCTGGCCAATGAGTTTGTAACGCTATATGAGTCGCCCGATCCGGCGCGGATATTTGCCTACTCGCCGGGGTTGGCCCGTCTTCCGAGTGGGCGCCTTGTCGCGACGATGGACCAAGGCGGGCCCGGCGTGATCGATCTGCCGGGCCCCAAGGGACTGCGCGGCGAGGGGAAAAATGCTTGGCAGGGCAGGATATGGACCTCGGACGACGGGGGACAGCAGTGGGAAGCGCGTGCGCTCTTTCCCTTTATGCATGCCCGTCCGCTGGTTGCCGGAGATGCGGTGTATGTGCTGGGGCACGACGCCGATTTATGCGTTATGCGCTCCGATGATGGAGGGGTTACCTGGTCAGATCCAGTTTTTCTGAGCGAGGGGCAGCACTGGCACCAGTCGGCCTGCAACGTGCACTACAGAGGAGCCTTCGTCTATTTGGTCATGGAGCGGCGCACCCGATTTGAACATCCCGGCTGGCCGGTCAGCGAACTGGCGCCAGTGCTTATGCGTGCGCGAGTTGATAGTGATTTAACCCTTAGGGACAGTTGGTCTTATGCTAGTGAATTAAGCTTTTATGAGGTGGGTAAAATCCCCGAACTGAGCATGGTGCCGCTGTGGGAAACGGGGCCTACGGATCGGGCGGGAAGGCGTCCGATGCATCCACCGGGCTGGCTCGAGACCAACGTGGTGGAATTTGTCGACCCGGGGCACGTATGGCACGATCCCGAGAGGCGCTCACTGCACCTGTGGATGCGCGCGCATACAGGGGGCACGAATCTGGCCTGTATCGCCAAGGTCGTTGAGGATGAGCAAGGTCAGATGCGCACCCAGCTGGAGCACACACCGGCCGGTGGTCAGGTCCTCTATGTCCCCTGTCCGGGGGGACATATGCGTTTTCACATTCTTTGGGACGCCGTTGGAGAACGCTACTGGCTGCTGTCGAGTGTCGCCACCGACAGCATGCGTCGTCCAGATGACCTGCCGCCAGAGCGCTATAATTTGCCCAACAATGAGCGCCATATACTCGGCCTCTATTTTTCGCGGAATTGCCTCGACTGGTGTGCCGCCGGGATTGTCGCACGGGGCCAGACGCCTCAGCAGGCGCGGCATTACGCCAGTATGCTCATTGACGGAGACGACCTGCTTGTGCTGTCGCGTTCGGGAGATGAGCGGGCTAAAAGTGCCCACGATGGAAACTTGATAACGCTGCATCGGGTGCGCGATTTTCGCCGCTTAGCCTATGCATAGTATGCGGTATATAAGCTTTATAAATGATAGGGCCCCAACGATATAATGCGCATTTTTAAGGTGGCTAGATTTGATTCGTTTACCGAGGGGGCCAATTCCTATGCGTTTTATGGGCCGCAAGATGCGGTAGTTGCGCTGCAGCCCGACGAGATCATTCCCCTCTTGGATGCCGTCGAGTCGGCCGTTGCTGCGGGGCTGCATGCTGTGGGGTATCTCAGCTACGAGGCGGCTTCGGGCTTGGATCCACGCCTGGTCGGGCATGCCCCGGGGGGATTGCCGCTCGCGCACTTTGTCTTCTACCGGGAAAAGGTGTCGATAGCGGCGGGAGAAGGGCTCTCTGAGGGCGTAGAGAATTCCCTGGGGTGGCGTGCATCTGTTGAGCGATCGGCCTATGGCGAGGCGATAGATGCGATACGAACGCATTTAGCGGCTGGGGATAGCTATCAAGTCAATTATACCTTTCGCTTGCGCACACCCTTTAGCGGGGATCCGACGGTGCTCTACGCCGCGCTGGGGCGGGCGCAGCGAGCCCCGTTTGCCGCCCTATTAGACGACGGGCAGCACGCCTTAATTTCGGCGTCGCCGGAGCTTTTTTTTCGCCTGCGCAACGGGTCGCTGGAGACGCGGCCGATGAAGGGGACACGGCGGCGGGGGCGCTGGGCTGAAGAAGATCTGGAGTTGGCTGATCAACTGCGCCAATCGGCTAAGGAACGCGCTGAGAATGTGATGATTACAGATATGCTGCGCAACGACTTAGGTCGTATATCTGAGGTGGGCAGTGTGGCGGTTCCGGTGTTGTTCTCGGCCGAGCGTTATCCCACGCTGTGGCAGCTTACTTCCACCGTTTCCTCGCGACTGCGCCCCGATGTGAGCTTGGTCGATCTCTTTGCTGCCCTCTTTCCCTGTGCGTCGGTGACTGGGGCCCCGAAAGTGCGCACTATGGAGATCATTCGAGACGTGGAGTCGGGACCGCGCGGTATATATACTGGCTGCATGGGCTATCTTTCGCCTGGAATGGAAGCCTGCTTCAACGTGGCGATTCGCACGGCCCACTTGGATCGAGAACGCGGTACGTTGGAATACGGGGTCGGTGGCGGTATTACCTGGGACTCTTCGGCCCAAAGCGAGTATGACGAATGTCTAGTAAAGGCTCAGGTGCTCTCGATGCGGCGGCCTGCCTTTGAACTGCTCGAGACGATGTTATGGGACGGCAGGAGCTATTATTTGCTCCAGCGCCATCTAAAGCGCTTGGCCGATTCGGCCGTATATTGGGGGATGTGCTGCGACCGAAAGCAAATAATTGCGCGATTAGAACATGAATCTAAATCGTTTGGGCATAAGCAGATGCGCGTTAGATTGTTAGTTGATGAAGACAGCGGAATAAAGATAGCCGCTGTCCCGCTATCTCCTGTCGCCGAGGGGCTAATGCGCGCGCATCTTGCCCCTGGGGTGGTCGACAGCGCCGACCCTTTTCTCTACCATAAGACGACGCAGCGCACCGTCTACGAGCGGGCTGCTGCTGCCGTTCCCTCCGGTGAAGAAGCGCTGCTGGTGAACGAACGCGGGGAGTTGACGGAATTTTGCATCGGCAACCTCGTCGTAGAAAGGGGCGGCAGGCGCTATACTCCGCCGGTCGAGTGCGGGCTGTTGCCGGGCACCCTACGGGCGGAACTGTTGGCGCGCGGGGAGATTGAAGAGCGCATTATGCACATAGACGACTTAAATAGCGCGGATCGTATTTTTCTCATCAACTCGGTGCGCGGCTATGTGCCCATCGAGGTTATCTCAGGAGGTAGTGTATGTATCGCATAGGCGAAAAGGAACTCAAACGCGTCGAGGCCCTTTTTGAAAGTGGCAATATTTTTCGCTATGGCATGGGGGGCGAATGCGACCAATTCGAACGGGACTGGGCTCGTTTTGTCGGCGTTGAATACTGCCGGTTGTCGCGTTCGGGGACGGCGGCTCTGTATACGGCACTGGTCGGCATGGGCATTGGGCCTGGGGACCAGGTAATCGTACCGTCCTACACCTATATGGCTACGGCACTGGCCGTTCTGGCGGCCGGAGCAATTCCCGTTATTGCCGATGTCGACGATTCGCTGACGCTCTGTCCCAAAGACCTCAAACGGCGCATTACCCAGCACACGCGGGCCATTATTCCGGTGCACATGGTCGGTTTGCCCTGCGATATGAAGAAAATCGTCAAGATCGCCGACCAGCACGGACTGCTCGTACTTGAGGACGCCTGCCAAGCTGTTGGCGGCGGATATGAGGGCCGGCCGCTCGGATCGTGGGGGCACGTCGGGGCTTTTAGTTTCAACTACTACAAAAACATGACCTGTGGCGAGGGGGGGGCCTTTGTCACCAACGACGAGCGCGTTTATCAGCGGGGTTCCGTCGCCGTCGACTGCTGCTCGTTCTACTGGAATCCCGAAGAGGAGCGCCACGACCTGCAGTTTGCAGGGCATAACTTCCGCGCCTCGGAGATTGAAGGGGCCGTGCTCAACGTGCAGCTACGCCGCATTAAAGGCATGCTCAACACGATGCGGACTCATAAGAAAACGCTGCTCGAAAAAGGCACCGAAGTAGGGCTTAAATCAATAAAAAATAATAGTATAGATTATGAGTGCGGCACGCATTTGGGCTTTAAGTTTCGCACCGAAGGCGAGGCGCGTGGTTTTAGCGATCGGCTCAAAGCAAACGGGGTCGGCAACTTTCTGCCCATGGATACGGGACGCCACGTCTATACGCGCTGGGAGCCGATTTTGCGCTATCAGGGGGCGCATCATCCGGCCCTTGACCCGTTTAAGATACCGGCCAACAAGCAGGCGCGGATCGAATACAGCGAAGACATGTGCGCGCGATCGCTCAAGATACTGGCCCGGTCGGTGCTCATTCCCATGCACCCCAATAACTCGCGAGCGCGCGTGAACAAGATCGGGGCGGCGATTCAGCAGGCCGCTACGACTACCTAAAGCACGTTCTCTGTGCTCTGACCGGTGGCCTGTTAGCGGTAGACGGCCCCGATCAGAGCGCGGATAAAGCCCACGGCATAGGCGTGGCCTTCGCGCTGGTCTCTGTCCCCGGGAATGTGAGGGGTGTGGTCCATCATAAAGGGCCCCTCAAAGCCGACGTCGCGATAGGCCTGCATGGCGGCGAACATATCGACGTCGCCCTCATCGATAAAGACTTCGCGAAAGGAGCGAGGGGTGCCGCGGATATTGCGAAAGTGGACGTAGCTAATCTTGTCGCGCATTCGCCGTATGGCTTGCGGCACGTCTTCGCCCATTTCGCGCACGCAGCCCTGGCAAAAGAGCATGGCGTTGCTGGGACTGGGCGTCGCCGAGAAAATACGCTCGTATTGATCCAGTGAAGAGACGATGCGCGCCGCACCGCCCATGACTTCGGGTATCGGCGGGTCGTCCGGATGCAGGGCCAGCGTCACGTTGGCCTCTTCAGCTACCGGGATGATGCGCTGGTGGAAATAGCGCAAATTTTCAAAGAGTTCTTCGGCCCCGATGTGCTTGTCGGGGAAATCCTTGCCTTCAGCTGTGTATTCGTCCCAGACAAAGGTGCTGTACTGAGCCCCTCCGCGCCCGGTTGCCGCAGGCGTGCGGAAGTTGCCGACCGGCTTGAAGTTATAGCCTAGCGTCGGCACGCCGGCCGTGCCTAGGGCGCGAATCCAGTTGCAGTACTCCTCTATTTTACTATCGCGTCCCGCTTGCCCCAGCGTAATCTCGTCCGGCCCGACAATCGCCGCGTTATACAGGCGCAGTCCGTGGCGTTCGGCCTGGCGGCGTGCCTGCTTGAAATAATCGACCATATCGGCGTATTCGCTCAGTGCTGGAGGTGGGTAGATTGCTAAATAATCGACGCCTATAGCTCGATAAAAGGCGAGATTTTCATCCGTTACGCGCTGGTGGGGCAATTGGTCCTGTATGAGCATGGCGCCTCGCTGGTATGCAGGGGGATGTCTAAGGGGGCGGAATGCGTAAAATCGAGATGAGCAGACCGCGTTTTTCTCCGTGCACTTCGGCAATTTCCGGCAGGTGGCCAACCTGCTCAAAGCCAAAGCGGTCGTTTAGGCGGCGCGTGGCTTCGTTGTGATCAAAGTGCATGCCGATAAGCGTTGTCACGCCGAGTCGAGGGCAGGCATCGATCATGCGCTGCATCAGATCGCTGCCGATGCCCTGTCCCTGCGCGTCATCGGACAGGTATAGGCTAACTTCCGCGGTTTTATCATAAGCCGGTCGGCCGCCGTAAAATGAGGTGATATAAATGCAGCCGATGATGATGCCTGCTCGTTCGGCGACCCAGATTGGGCGTTTTCCCGGAGTGAATTGGGCAAACCAGGTGCGGCGATCCTCTACGCGTATGGGACGGGTGTCGGCGGTGGATCGACCGGATGGAATCGACTGATTGTAGATTTCGATAATGGCCGGTAGGTCGGCCAAGGTGGCATCGCGCACGCTAATCATGGCGCTTATTCTGCGCACGCGGCCGTCCGCTGTCAACTCCATTGAGTACGGCTGGGCCATTTCGTATCTTACGCGCCAAAAGAGGGGGGTATGCCATGGAAATTGACAAGTTGGCCGAGGAAAATGCTCTGGTCGGCGAGGGGCCGATCTGGAATGCCGACGAACAGGTGCTCGTGTGGACCGATATCCACACCGGACGCCTCTTTGCCTACGATCCGACCACGGGAGACAACCGGCAAATCCACAGCGGATTTAACGTCGGTGGGCTAATGCAAAATGCCTCCGGTGGCTACGCCTGCTTTATTTGGGACGGCGTCGTGCTGTGGAAGTCTGACCAGGAGTGGACGCGACTGCAGCCAGAGGCCTTTCAGGGGCAGCCGTTGCGCTTTAACGACGTAATCGCAGCGCCGGATGGCTCGGCCTTCGGGGGGACCTATTTCCCAGAGGAGGCGGGGCGTCTGTATCACGTTGCGACCGATGGCACGCT
>JAYOKQ010000026.1:27128-45474 GCA_038119905.1 Gemmatimonadota bacterium
CGCCGTATTGCCACGCCGGCGAAGCAGACCTCCAGCGTCATGTTTGGTGGCCGCGATTTAGATGAACTGTACTTTACTACCGCGGCGTTTGACTGTCCTCCCGGCAGCGACCTCGATCCGCTAGGCTACGATTGGGATGACTATCGGGCCAGCTACCGCGGCGGGGGCCTTTTTCGCGTGCGTGGACTCGGCATTCAAGGGAAAGCTGAGTTTATGTCTAACTTTTCCTGGCCGGCGGACTGATGGACGTACTGCCGGTCGGAGCGGCGGTGGATCCGGCCGAGATGGGTATGCCCAACTTGGGTGAGTTGAGCGGTCGCTATGTGACGCTACGTTCGCTCCATCCGCAGCGCGACGCCCAAACGCTCTATCCGCTCACGCACGGTGATGCGGCACCTCTGTGGACCTATATGCCCTACGGACCGTTTGCCAGCGTCGATTCCATGCGGGATTGGATGGAGACGTGCGCGGTATCTGCAGATCCGCTCTACTATGCCGTTCGCACGGTGGCCGAAGAGGCGCCCGTGGGTATGACCAGCCTGCTCAACATCGTGCCCGACCATCGCCGCGTGGAAATTGGGCACGTGTGGTATGTTCCCCATGCTCAGCGCACGCGAGCCAATACGGAGGCGGCCTATCTGCTGCTGGAGGCAGTTTTTGCGGCGGGGTATCGTCGCGTCGAGTGGAAATGCGACGCGCTAAACGCGCGATCGCGCGCGGCGGCCCTGCGCTTGGGATTTCAATTCGAGGGCGTGTTTCGCCAGCACATCATCGTCAAAGGGCGCAACCGCGATACGGCTTGGTTTTCAATGATCGACGGGGAGTGGTCCCTAAATAAAAGACGCCTGGCTCAGTGGCTCTACGCCAACCAAGACGGAGCCCTTTCGCTGAGCGCGCTGAACGCATAAACGACGTCGGCTGGGGAGAAAATCTCTGGCGCGGTCAAGCCGAATACCATGGGAGGAATGCAATGAATGGATTTAAGTGGAATGCCGTAATCGCGCTGTGCTGCATCTGGGCTACGGTATCTCAGGCGCAGGAAAAGGTCGTTATCTGGTGGGCGCAGTGGGAACCGGCTGCGGCGCTGCAGGAATTAGGCAATGAATTTGAGGCCGAGACGGGTATTGCCATTGAAGTAAAACAGATTCCATGGCCTTCGTACCAGGATCAGGTCTTTCTCAACTTCGGCAATAACCGCACGGACTTTGACATAGTTATTGGTGACAGCCAGTGGATCGGGCGCGGAGCAACCAAGGGGCTGTATCTAGAGCTGACGGACTGGTTGCCCACGGCGGTAGACCTTTCGACTGTGCATCCACGCGCCGCGCGCTACCTGTGTGAATACCCGCCCGGCAGCGGCAAGTTTTTTGCCGCCCCCTGCGAGACAGACGCCATTGGTTTTGTGTATCGAAAGGATTGGTTTGAGGACGAAGCCGAACAGGCCGCGTTCAAGGCGCGCTATGGCCGCGCATTGACCGTTCCCGATACCTGGCAGGAATTTCGCGACGTGGCCGAGTTTTTTCATCGCCCGGAGCAAAAGCGCTACGGCACGTCGCTGCTGACCGGGCGCGCCTACGACTCCATCGTCATGGGATTTCAGCCCTTTCTCTGGTCCTGGGGGGGAGATTGGGGGGATGCAGAGACCTTCCAAGTCCAGGGCCACCTCAATTCGGACGGCGCGGTAGAGGGCCTCGCTTTTTTCAAAGACCTGCTGCAATTTGCCACCGAGGGCGGCAAAAACGCCGACTATTTCTTCAACCTAGAGGCCTTTAGCAACGGATCGACGGCCATGGTGTTGGACTATTTTCCCTTCTATCCGGGCATCGTCGAGAGCATGGGCGACCAGGTCGGCTTTTTTAAAGTTCCGCGCAACGGCGACCGACGCTATGTGTCACTTGGGGGACAGGGCTTTAGCATTTCCCAAAAGACCACTCCGGAGCAACAGGCATTGGCCAAGCAGTTTATCGCTTGGTTTCAGCAGCGCAGCGTGCAGGAAAAATGGATCACCTACCCCGGTTGCTTTACCGCCAACACCGAACTCCTTGAGAGCGAGGCTTTTCGCGCCGCTTCGCCCTACAACGCGACGTTTGCCGAATCGCTGGATCACCTACGCGACTTTTGGAACGTTCCGGTATACAACGAACTGTTGGCTGCCGCCGTGCAGCATTTGGGCGAAGCGCTCGACGGGGTGAGCACGCCGCAGGACGCGCTGGATGCACTGGCTGAGGAGCACGAGATGATCCTCATGGAAGCCGGTCTGCTGGAGATGGAATAGGAGGCCAGCTAGGTGGTTGATGGGGGAGGACGGAGGGCGCAGTGGGGGCGATACGGGTTTATCGCCCCCGCCCTGGTACTGCTGATCGCCGTCAATATATTTCCGCTGATTTACAGCATTGTACTGAGCTTTAGCAACGCGGATTTGGTGGGTAGTGAATACCAGTGGGTGGGTGTGCTCAACTACAAGATGGTCTTTAAGTTCGCCAAGTACGCTCAGGCCTTGCGCACTACGGCGCTCTTTGTATTTCTCGCGGTAGCAATCGAGTTGCTGCTGGGTTTTGCGCTGGCCTATGCGCTGCGCGATCGCTTTCGTCTGAAGCCGCTCGTTTTGACGGTGCTGTTAATGCCCATGATGTTACCTCAGGCGGTCATGGGTCTGTTCTGGAAGCTCGTTCTCAACGGTAACTACGGCGTATTAAACCAGCTTCTGGCCGCCCTGGGGCTTGGGCAGCCGCAGTGGATTACCGATCCAGACCTTAAGTTTTTCTCCGTGCTCATGGTCGATGTGTGGATGTGGACGCCGTTCATGATGCTCATTTCGCTGGCGGCCCTGCAGTCTATTCCCTCCTACACCTACGAAGCGGCGGCGATCGATCGCGCCTCGCCTTGGCGCACCTTTCGCCGCATCACGCTGCCTATGTCTGCCCCGCTATTGGGGCTGGCGGTCCTGCTGCGAGCGACCGATGCGCTCAAGCAGTTTGATTTGGTCATGGCCATTACGGGACCCAACGATCGGGTGACTCAGACGCTGAGTGCGCTGCTCTATCAGGTCGTCTTCCGCGACGGTAAAGTCGGATTGGGCACGGCCTATTCCTACGTCATTCTCGTGCTAGTAATCGCGCTAGCCAGCGTGTTTCTGCGCTATATGGGCCGGCTCCAGGGAGGGGAGAAAACGTCGTGAGGTGGGTGCGTTGGATCGCGGTGGGGCTCTATCTGTGCGTAGGCACGCTTCCCCTAGTATGGCTAGGGCTGACGTCGCTCAAAGAGCGCGAGGCTACCATCAGCATCCATCCCCAGTGGCTGCCTTCGTCTGAGCCGGTGCCGGCCGACGATGCCTATTTCACGGCGACGCTGGCGGCCTATCGCCAGCTGGGTGTCGTCTATGCCGGAGCCGACCACGCCTTCTTCCACTATTTGCAAAACAGCATTTTGATCGGTCTGTTAAGCACGGTGGCCTCGGTGCTGATCGGCACTAGTGCGGCCTACGGTTTCAGTCGTTTTTCGATCCCAGGCTCAAAGGACTGGCTGTTTTTCATCCTCTCGACGCGTTTTTTGCCGCCGTTGGCCGTGGTAGTGCCCGTGCTGATGATGTACCGAGAATTTGACCTGCAGAACACGCACCTCGGCCTCATTTTGCTTTATACGGTATTTAACCTATCTCTGGCCGTCTGGCTGATGAAGGGATTTATCGATGAGATCCCGCGCGCCTACGAGGAGGCCGCTCTCGTCGACGGTTATTCGCGCTGGCAGGCGTTCCGTCTGATTATCGTGCCGCGCGCGGCGGCTGGTATGGCTGTAACCGGCGTATTTTGTCTGATCTCAGCTTGGAATGAATACGGGTTTGCCATGACGCTAAACAACCAACACGCCGTCACCGTGCCGGTCTACTTTGCCGGACTGCAGGGGAACGTGCAGGGCATTCCCTGGCCGCAGGTCTGCGCGGGGGTATTGCTCTTTGTCGCTCCCATCGTGCTGTTTACCGTTCTCGTGCGCAAGCATCTGCTGCGCGGCGTGACCTTCGGGACGTTAAAACAATGATGCGCCTGGTCGACAAGGCTGCCCAGTGGGGGATGGTGCTGGGGGTTGGGTTTATGCTCAATCCGTGGTGGGCCGAGGGGCTGCGCTACGGCTTTTTTCTCACGGCGCTGAGTACTATTGTCCATATTGTGACGTCCCATATGGAGTTGGAGTCCGCATGAACTTTCTCGCGCTGCAGGGTTTGGCAAAGACCTATCCAGACGGGACTGAGGCCGTGCGGGGAATCGACCTGTCGTGTGCAGAGGGGGCATTGACCGTACTGCTGGGTCCGTCTGGCTGCGGCAAGACTACGACTCTGCGCATGGTGGCCGGGTTGGAACGCCCTAGTGAAGGAAAGATTCTGCTAGCGGGCGAAGATATGGCACAGTGGCCGCCTCAACGACGCGACGTCGGGTTTGTCTTTCAGTTTTACGCCCTTTATCCGCACCTTACGGTGCGCGAGAATATCGCTTTCCCATTAGAAAATATGGGTGTTATCGCCCGGGAACGGGCGCGGCGCGTGGAGGAAATAGCCGACCGACTGCGTCTGGATCATTTGCTGGAGCGCCGTCCGCGCCACCTATCGGGAGGGGATCAACAGCGCGTTGCTCTGGCGCGGGCCATGGTGCGCCGGCCCAAGCTTTACCTAATGGATGAGCCACTGGGAACCCTAGATGCCGACCTACGTTTGGCCATGCGCGAACTGATCCGCGATCAGCAACTAGCCGATAGCGTCACGACGCTCTATGTGACCCACGATCAAGAGGAGGCCATGAGTCTGGCCGACCAGGTCGTTGTAATGGAGGGGGGCGCCATTCGCCAGCGGGCGGCGGCCGCCGAGGTCTACGCTCGTCCCGCAGACCTCTTTGTCGCCCATTTTATCGGCAGTCCGGGGATGAATTTTGCCCAAGGGCAGCTGGAAAACAGCGTGTTCCGCTCGGGCGAATTTTCGCTGTCGCTGGGGAATTGCACCTCTGAAGGGAACGTTACCTTAGGCATTCGGCCAGAGTTTGTGCGCCTGGTCGACGAGGGGGGGCTGCGGGGAGAAATCGTTTTAGATGAATATCAGGGCGCCTGTCGCTATGTGCACGTGCAGACTGCATGTGGGCGTTGGGTGGTGCGCACAGAAGAAGCTGGCGCGCGCGCGCTGGGCCAGCGCGTTGGCCTAGATATGCGTTCCGAGCGTCTGTGCCTCTTTGATGGCAAGAGCGGAAAGCGGATAGAATGAGCTCTTTTTTGCAGCTGCGCGGCATTGAAAAATCGTTTGGCGCACAGCGCGCGCTGTGCGGTATTGATTTGGATCTAGGCGAGGACGAACTCCTCGTCGTACTTGGCCCAACGGGCGCGGGTAAAACGACGCTGCTTCGGGTTATCGCTGGGTTGGAAACGCCCGATGGTGGGCAACTGCACATGGCGGGTGAAGAAGTGGGACACTGGGATCCGGCTTCCCGCGACGTCGCGTTTGCCTTTCAAAATTTTGCGCTGTATCCAGATTGGACCGTGCGGCGCAATCTCGAGTTTCCCCTGCGCGCGCCCGGTCGCCAGCTGGGCGAAGGGGAGATTGCCGAGCGCATTGCGTGGGCAGCTGACTTGCTGCACATCGATAAACTGCTAGACCGGCCCTCGGTCCAGCTGTCGGGCGGAGAGATGCAGCGGGTGGCCATTGGTCGCTGCATCGTGCGCCGGCCGCGCCTCTTTTTGCTCGATGAGCCGCTGACCAACCTCGATGCTAAGCTGCGTGAATCGCTGCGCGTGGAGCTTGCGCTGCTGCGCCGAAGCCTGGCGATCCCCATGGTGTACGTCACGCACGATCAGGCCGAAGCGCTGTCGATGGCCGATCGCATTGCGGTGCTATCGGAGGGGACCATGTTGCAGGTCGGGACGCCGGAGAGCGTCTATCGGAACCCGAGTTCGCCGCAGGTTGCTCGCCAGCTCGGTCAGCCGGCCATCAACGTATTTGAAGTGTGCAGTCGGGGCGGACAGTGGTGGGTAGAGGGAGGTGGATCCATCGGATCGACCCGGGCGGCAGAGGGTACGGTCTCGACGATCGGCATTCGCCCGGAAGATATTGCGCCGCACGGTGGTTCGGGTGGGGGCATCGTGCGCGCGGTAGAAGATGCTGGTTCGACGTGGGTATTGCGCGTGGACTGGTTGGGACAAAGCGTACATATTACAGCGGACAAAGAGCGAGACTACACGCCGGGGACGGATATCGCACCGAAGGTGCGAACCGAGCGCATCGTCGAATGGCGCGGCGGTGTGCTACGAGAAACCTAAGCGTTATCGGCTTTGCTCTGATTGAATGGCGCGGCGGCCGACGTCAAATTTAGATGGGTCTACCGCCGATTTACCGAGGGAGCGAACGGTGAGGATTGGCCACATATCAGACTTTCATCTGCGGCACCATTTATCGGGAACGTCGGCCGTCGAGACGCGACGTAGCCGCGATATGCCGGAAAAAATCGCGCGCGCGGTCGAAAAGCTCAACGCCGAAGGCGTCGATTGGGTTGCCGTGACCGGAGATCTGGTCGACCATCCATTCGAGCAGATGCATAGCCCGGAAAATCTGGAGCGCGGTGAGGCCGATTTGCAATTGGTGCGTTCGCTACTCGCTCAGCTGACCTGTCCCGTATTCGCTCTCTACGGCAACCACGACCATCCGCTGCTCTTTCGCCGCGTATTTCCGCTGCTGGAGGGTGGGGTCGACGTGGCCGACCATCGCATTTACTGCTTTTACGACGAGGAGGGGAACGATCATGTCCCGGTGCGCGTTGGCGAGTCGCTAGAGCGTTTGGACGAAGCCTTAGCCGACCCGAGTCCGCTGCGGCAGATCCATTTGCAGCACTATCTAGTCTACCCCGAGCGCAACGCGGGCTACCCGCACACCTATGGGACGGCCGACTGGCTGCGCTCTTCGCTCGAAGCGAGCGGCAAGGTTTGGCTGCTGCTATCGGGCCACTTCCACACCGGTGTGCCCGCCGAACAACAGGGGGGTATTTACTACGCTGTAGCCCCTGCCTTTTGCGAGTTTCCGCATCCCCTAGTCATTTACGACTGCGACGACGCGTCGATCGCTACGCGTTACCTGCAGATCGACTGAGATGCGCATCGAATCGACGCCGGTGTGGAGGCGCTGGTGAGATCCTGCAGGCTCGCCGTTGGCAACGCTCGGCCCGAGGGTACCACCTCGTAGTAGCAGCCGGACACGGTAGATTTGGTCACTTGCCGGGGCCGGTTATGGCTCGTATGCCAGGCCAATTCGTCCGCAGTCGGAGCGTATCTTTTGATTAGGTATCGTGCGTTCAGAGCGCGTTGCCTACGAGCGGAGGGCGAGTCGGTTGTGTCGGGTTAGCAATTTATTCATATTGATTTCATCTTCAGTTTTAACCGCTACTTAGCATAGTTCTCTCAAGGGAAGGATGCCATGCAGCACCGCGCTTTCAACCGCATAACGAGCGAGCCGCGCAGCGTGCGCTGGATTTGGTTCGTCTATCTGGCCCTCTACGCTGTGGCCATACCCTGGTACTGGCCTGAAGGCTATATCGGTCCCCTCGTTATGGGCTTTCCGCTTTGGGTGGCGACCACCCTGCTGGCGATTGTGGCGCTGGCCGGATGGACGGCGTATGTCATTCATCGATTTTGGCGATCTGAAGACGAGGAGACGGTCTGATGGGCAGCGGTGATATCGTCTTCGGTCCGGGCGCCCTCATAGCGGTTGGATGCTATTTACTATCGATGATCGGCGTCGGTTATTACGCGCGCACCAAACGCCAGGCCGACAGTATGGCCGATTTTTATTTAGCCGGTCGTTCGCTGGGGCTACTCGTCCTTTTTTTGACCCTGTATGCTACGCAGTACAGTGGAAATACGCTCTTTGGATATACCGGTAAGACGTACCGGATTGGCTTTGAATGGACCGTCTCCATTCTGTTTATGTTTTCCATCATCATCGGATATATGCTCTTTGCGCCGCGCCTGGTCGTTTTGGCGCGGGCGGAGGGATTTATCACGCCCGGAGATTACATCTCCTACCGCTTTAAATCGAGGGCGTTGACGCTGCTGAGTACGACGATGATGATTTACGCCCTGTGCAATTACACGCTGGCTCAGCTCAAGGCCATGGGGGCGGCCGTCGAAGGCATTACCAACGGTGCGGTACCCTCGGCCTACGGCATCGTTGCCCTAGCCATCATTATGGTGATTTACGAAACCCTAGGTGGGATGCGCTCGGTGGCTTGGACGGATGTGATGCAGGGGATTGTGCTGTTGATTGGTTTTGCGCTGCTGGTCATTATCGTGCCGACCCAGCTGGGCGGAGGATTGGAGTCGGTGGTGCAGCGGCTCAGAGAAATCGACCCGAGCAAAGTGCAGGTCCCCGACGGTCAGGGGAACAATACGTGGATCAGCTATGTGTTTCTCCTCGGGTGCGGTGCGGCCATATACCCACAGGCGATTCAGCGGCTTTACGCCAGCCGTTCGCTGGCCGTGCTCAAGCGCTCGCTGATGCTGATGGCCTTTATGCCGTTAACGACGACGCTAATCGCACTCGTATGCGGGTTGACCGCTATTGTGGTACTGCCCGGCTTGGAAAGCGTAGAGACCGACCAGGTGTTAGCGCGTGTTCTCGCGTTGGTTATGGCCGAATCCACGCTGGGGTATTGGCTGGTGGTGGTGGTTTTTGCCGCCGCGCTCGCTGCGCTTATGTCGACGGCCGACTCGGCGCTATTATCGATTTCCTCGATGTTTACCCGCGATATTTATCTGCCGCATATAAAGCCCGACAGCAGCGAAACGCACCTAACGTGGGTGGGAAAGGTTTTTTCGTGGATTGCAGTGGCCCTGCTTGTTGCCGTGGCGATTGGAACAGAAAAAACGCTGGTGCGATTGCTAGAGCTTAAATTCGAAGTGCTGATACAAGTCGTCCCCTGCTTCTTTTTTGGCCTCTATTGGAAACGGCTATCGGGTCGGGTCGCGCTGCTGGGTATGGCTGCTGGGCTGGTGGTTGCGCTGGTGCTGACGTGGAGTGGAAACCGGTTGCCCTGGGGTTTCCACGCTGGGGTGCTGGGGCTCTTTATCAACGCGGGCGTCTGCGCTGTGGGCACGTGGCTCGCTCCGGATACGAGCGAAGAAAGGTAAACGAAAGGATTGGCAATGCGCGGAGCATCGAAACAATTTTTGCAGGACTTGTTGGCCGCACCGGGACCGTCTGGCTATGAAGGGCCGGTGCGCAAGGTGTGGACGGCCGAGGTGGCCTCCTATGCCGATGCGGTGGAAGTTGACGTGCACGGCAATGCCATCGCTTCGTACAATGCGCAGGGCGGGCCACGCGTCATGCTGGCGGGCCATATGGACGAACTTGGATTTCAGATCATTTATATAGACGATAAAGGATACCTCTACTTCGAAACGATCGGTGGATTTGACTTAGGTATGGTGCCCGGACGCAAGGTGCGCATCCACACGCGCAGCGGCCCGGTGCTCGGCGTATTAGGCAAGAAGCCGATCCACCTCATGCGCGGAGAGGAGCGCAACAAGGTACCCGCCAAACACGAGCTGTGGATTGATATCGGCGTGCAGAGTGGGAAAGAGGCTCAAGAGATTGTAGAGATCGGCGACCCGGTGACCTACGATCCCAACTTTGAAGTGCTGCGGGGCGATCTCGTCGTTTCGCGCGCTACCGATAACAAGGCCGGAGCCTGGGTTGTAGCAGAGGCCATGCGACGGGTTACGCGAGCAAAAAAGTGCCGGGCCGCTCTATTTTCTGTGGCTACCGTTCAGGAAGAAATCGGACTGCGGGGAGCGCGGACGAGTGCCTACGGAGTGGATCCGCTGGTGGGTATTGCCGTCGACGTTACGTGGGCTATGGATCATCCCGGCGTCGACAAGCGCCAGGTCGGCGAATGCCTGTTGGGTGGTGGACCTGTCATCAACCGCGGAGCCAATATCAACCCCGTTGTCTTTGATCGCTTGGTTTCGGTAGCAAAAAAGAAAAAGATCCCGCACCAAATCATGGCCGAGCCGGGTGGGACGGGCACGGATGCCAACGCGATTCAGCTAAGCCGTGCAGGCGTGGCGGCTGCACTCGTCAGTTTGCCCCAGCGCTACATGCACACTCCTGTAGAGGTCGTATCGCTCAAGGACTTAGACAACACGGCGAAACTGCTGGCGGAGTTTGTTCTCTCCTTAGAAGAAGACGCTTCCTTTATTCCCTGAGAGCGTGCTCATGAAAATCGATGCCGTTGATATATGGACTGTTGTCGTACCGACCATCCCAGGGCGGGTGCACAGCCCGGAATGGGTCCCAGAAACGGGATGGGATCAAGTGCCCAAGCACATCGTGCGCCTGCGGGCAGGACAGACGCTCGTGGGGTTAGGCGAAACAGGGCGCGGTGTCCCGATCGAACAGGTGCGCGAGGGGGCGGCTTTGCTGCTGGGCACGGACCCGGAAAGGGTGCCGCTTCAGGATGTTTTTTCGCGCGGATTATTGACCGGAGAAGGAGTTGGCACGGGACCTGCCTATGATGCATTTGAAATGGCGCTTTGCGATTTAGTCGGCAAGATGCGCGCCGTCCCAGTGCACGCGCTGTTGGGGGGGGCCGTGCGCGACCAGGTGCGCGCCGATTATTGGATGGGCCAGCAGACGCCGGAAGATTCAAAACGCACGGTCGTGCGCGCGCTTGAGCACGGTTTCAAGGGGATCAAGATCAAGTGTCAGATCGAGGAACCGATGGTCGAACGACTGCGCGCAATTCTCGAAGTGGCCGGTCCTAGCTTTAAGGTTACGGTCGATCCCAACGAGCGCTTTCGCACCGCCGAACAAACCATTGCTCTGGCCGCTGAGCTAGAGGAACTTGGCAATGTGGAAGTATTTGAAGATCCCATCCCAAAATCAGACGTAGAGGGCTATAAGGCGATCCACGAGGCCATTAATCTACCCCTAGCTCAGCATTTGGGGGCCGGTCCGGCGGTCGTGGCGGCCCTGCAAGAAGATCTGGCCGACTGCTTCAATTTAGGTGGCAGCCTGTTTGGATTCCAAAAGAATGCGTCCATTGCAGCGGCAGCTGACATGGTTTGTTGGCATGGATCGGGTAACGACTTAGGCATTGTTGATACGGCCTATATCCACGCGGCGGCGGCGGCGCCCAACTGCACGATGGCGTCTGACTTCGTCGGTTCGTGGACGCGAGAAGACGATCTGATTGCCGAACCTATTGAATTTGCCGATGGGTATGAGGCGACGCCCCAAGCGCCGGGATTGGGCTGCGATTTGGATGAAAAGGCCCTTGAGCGCTACTGTCGGGCATATGAGCAGGTGGTGTAATGAGCGTTGCTGTTTTTGCCCATCGGGGCGCGTCTGGCACCCATCCTGAAAATACGGAGGCTGCCCTCGTTGAAGCGATGCGCTTAGGCGTTGAAGGCATTGAACTGGATGTGCACCTGAGTGCGGATCGCGAACTCGTTATCATTCACGATGGGACCGTAGATCGAACCTCCGACGGCAGCGGGGCGGTGCGGCACCTGAAATGGAATGAAATCAGCCAACTCGATGCGGGGGAGTGGTTTGATAGCCGGTTTGCCGGCCAGCGCTTTCTAACGCTGAATCAGGCATTGGACATTGTCGAGGGCGATGTACGGCTTAACGTGCACGCCAAAGCCTACGAACACGATCGCGCGGAATTGGCCACGCGCACGGTGCGCTGTCTGGCCGATCGCGGCGTGTTGGATCGGGCCTTTCTCGCCTCGGATCAGCAGACATTGGCGCTGGCCCGCCGAGTCAACCAGCACTTAGATTTGTGCAATCTCAGCGTGCCGCCGATAGAAAACTATGTGCTGCGATCTCAGGCGGTGGGCTGCCGCATACTGCAGCCAGGAAACGCCGTAACGACGTCCGAATTGGTAGCTAAGGCGCACGACTGTGGCATGGAGGTGAACCCTTTTTATGCCGACGATGAAGAGGAGATGCTGCGCTTGATAGACTGTGGAGTAGACGGCATACTGACCAACTTTCCAGAGCGTCTGCAGGCGGTTGTCGCGCGTCGGACGCAGGATCACTAAGAGGATAAAAGAGCCATGAAGAGGATGGGATTCTGGGCGTTATGTTGGTTGTTTGGACTGTGCATACTGTCCGGCTGCGGAGGAAGCGACGGCGATGATCCGATTGGACCGGCCGATGAGCAGCGGTCTGCGGTCACCGACGAAGCGCTGGCTGTGACCAATGTGTTAGTGCAGAGCTTTCAGAATGCATTCTTCGCTTCGCTGACAGCCGATACGACGGCAATAGCTGGATTTGAGGGCAGGGGGCAGGTGCGCATTGAGGGGCGGACGTGGACAATGGAGGAGTATTCGCCGGACGGGGTGCTCTTTCTCAACGGAGTGCTCGATGTCGATAAGTCGCTCTACCCGAATATTCCGGTCGGAGGTACGATTAATTTGACGGGTGCGCAGGAGAGCGTGTTGGTGTTGGATATCGTTGTTATCGTGCGAGGCACGGATCTGACGGCGACCGGAACGATCTCTATGGACGACGTAGTCTATGACATGGCGGGCTTAATCGCCGCAAGCGAGTAATGCAGCGGTGATAGAGCGCTCGCAGGAGCGCCGTTGATTGGAGGGGATTGCTATGATAAAGGGACGTGTAGAGCAATGGCACCGCGCGCTGCAAGAGGGGGCACTCGACGACTTTTTGTCCCGAGTTTATGGCGAGGGCGCCTGCGCCCAGTGGAAAGCGCATTATGCCGAGGCGCTCGAACGCTTCGGTGCGCTCTACGGTGATGAGGGTGACGTCGTTATCGCTCGATGCCCCGGTCAAATGAATTTGATGGGCATGCATATCGACTACGGCGGTATGCCTTCAGTGCGCATGGCCGTGCGCGGCAGCGACACGCTGACCGTTGCTCGGGCTAATGGCGACGGTCGGGTGCGCGTAGCTAGTCATCTGTCCTATGGAATGGAGGCAGCCGATCGTTTTGAACCGTTTGAACTTCGTTTGGACGAACTTGTTCCAGAGGAAAACGTCGGTACGCGCGAAGCGCTGATGCGCTATGCCGGTCGGGTGTGCCAACAGCGCTTAGAGAAAACTGGAAGCGCTCAAGATCATCACTGGTCTGTCCTCGTTGCCGGTCAACTAGTCTATCTTGAGAGCTATTTTCGTCCGCGTATGGCACTGCACGGATTCGACGCGCTGGTGTGGAGCAACGTGTCGCCCAGCGGGGGTATGTCTTCGTCCTCTGCGCTGGTAGTCTCTACTGCTTGTGCAGCGCTTGGCGTGAACGACCTAATGCCGCGCGTTGATTTACCCGAATCGGATCTGGTCGACGGCATAGGTACCTCAGAATGGATTCGCGGCACGCGGGGCGGCACGGCCGACCACGGCGGTATGGTATTGGGCCGCAGCGGCCAGCTCGTCGGGGTCGGAGTCTTTCCGGCGGTGGCGACGGGAGCGGCTGTGCTGCCGGATGAATACGTTGCGCTCGTCCTAGATACGGGCGTTCCAAGAGTGTACGACGAGGCGGTCAAAGAGGAGACCGTCGTTGCTTATCCGCTGGGGACGATGGTGGTGCGCGATCTACTCCTGCCCACGCATGCAGGCGATCCCGCCTTTGCTGGCCTCCATCCCGATTGGTCAAACCGCATAGACATGATTCGCGATATTTCCGAAGAAAACCTAGGCGTCGGTCCTCAGGCTATCTACCGGCTCCTGCGCGATCTGCCCGCCGAGACCACGCTGAGACAGGTCGCTGAATGGGCCCGTTCCGAGGGCGCCGGAGACGCGTATGCCGCCATGTACGAGCGCGATATTGCAGGCAAGTTTCAGGCACTCAACGACGATACGACCATTTATTTACGCCGGCGCTTTGCCTTTGGTCTGGCCGAGCAGGACCGCGTGCGCTACTTGCTCGATTATTTGTCGCGTGGCGATATGGCCACGGCGCTTGAACTGGCGCGGATATCGCACGTCGGAGACTTTGATCGGGAGGTCGAGGTCGATGAATTAGACGCATGCATCGGACGAGCAGAAGCCGGCGACGAACGGGGTCGCCTGTGTTTTTTGCCCGGAGGCTATGGTCGCATGACCCCCGAATACGATTTGGCCGTACGTCGGGTCAACGAGTATCTCATTGAAACCGGTGGCCTATCGGCCGGTGCGCTGCAGCGCCTGGGAGCGGGTTGGGGCGGCAATATGGGGGGCTTGATCCGCCGCGCCTACATCTTTGGTGATGCACGCGCGCATTTCGCTCGGTTTCTCGCCGAGGAATTGGGTATTGAAACCCCGCTAGAGGACTGCGTCGCTTCGCCGGGGCAGGGAGCCGAACTCGTGCCCTTTTCCGAGGAGCACTAGCGTGAAAAATCTGCTTGCGGGTATGAAAGTTCTCGATCTGACCCGTGTTTTGGCTGGTCCCTATGCTTCGATGGTGCTGTCCGATTTGGGCGCTGAAGTGCTCAAGGTGGAACTGCCCGGCGTCGGCGACGAGTCGCGCGGATTCGGGCCGTTTCAGAACGGGGAAAGCGCCTATTTTGCCAGCGTCAACCGCGGCAAAAAGAGCGTGACGATCGATTTGCGCACCGAGGCGGGAAGTGCGCTCGTGCGACGGCTACTGCGCGAGTGTGATGTGCTGATAGAAAACTTTCGTCCGGGCAGCATGGGCCGTTTTGGCCTGGACTACGAGCGCGTGCGGCGCGAAAACCCCCGGCTCGTCTATGCCTCTATATCGGGTTTTGGCCAGACCGGTCCCTATGCACAGCGCCCGGCCTACGACGTTATTATTCAGGCGATGGGGGGCATTGCCAGCATTACCGGACAACCCGGCGGAGCGCCGGTGCGCGTGGGATCTTCGGTGGGTGATTTGAGCGCGGCACTCTTTGGCGTCGTAGGCATCCTAGCCGCCTGGGGGCACGCCAAAGAAACCGGCCAGGGGCAGCAGGTCGATGTGTCTATGCTAGACTGCCAGGTCGCTCTGCTGGAGAATGCTATAGCCCGCTACTACGTCAACGGCGACGTGCCTGTGCCGCTAGGATCGCGCCATCCGGCCATTACTCCGTTTCAATTCTTTCAGGCTGCAGACGGATACGTCGTTGTTGCCGCTGGCAACGACGGTTTGTGGCGCAAGCTATGCGAGGCGCTAGAGCGGCCTGAACTGGCCGACGATGTGCGCTTTGCCGACAACGCCGCGCGAACGCAGCACCACGCCGACTTAGAGCCGCTGCTGCAGGCGGCCTTTGGCCAACGGAGCGTAGCCGAATGGGTGGAGTTGCTCGGGGCGGCGGGCATTCCCTGTGGTCCCATCCACGACGTGGCAGACGTGTGCGGCGATCCGCAGGTGGCTGCGCGAAACATGATTGTAGAGTTGGAGCATCCCGTCGCTGGAACGCAAAAAATGCCCAACTCGCCGTTTAAATTTTCGCAAACCCCCGTTGCGCTGCAGGAGCCGGCGCCGCTGCTCGGACAGCACACGGCGCAGGTCTTGGGCGAATGGCTCGGACTGAGCGAAGGGGAGATCGACGCGCTGCGCGCAGAGGGCGTAATTTGAGAGCTTTGCTGCTGATGGGACTGTGTGGGCTGGTCGTCGGCTGTGCGGCACTGCGAAAGGAAACGCTCGAAGAGCCCGGTCCCATTGCCCGGGCTGCTTTACGCGAGGGTAATTTCGTCGAGGCGACGCTCGTGCGCCGATTTGCCGACGGCAATTTGCTGGTGCGCCTGCAGAGTGGACAGGTCCTGATGTTGGGGCCCAAGCAGACCTGTTCGTGGTGCTGGATCTATGTGTCTCGGCGGGTCTACGTAGATGTGCAGGAGCGATCGGCTGTGCTGCTCAGCCCCAAGGGGGAGCGCATGGGCTGCTGGAACGGCGGTCCGGTCGATAGCTATTAGGTTTTGATCTCAGTCATTGAAGCGCAGGCTGCGTCCCGGCAGTTTGCCCGTCAGTTCGACTTCTTTACCCGCTAAAATAATCGGCACGCCGTTGACGACGACGTGGACGAACCCCTCGCAGAACTGGTGCGGATCGGCGTAGGTGGCTCTGTCGCGCACCGCTTCCTCATTAAAGATCACCAGATCGGCGAAATAGCCCTCCCTGATCTGGCCGCGTTCCTTCAGACCAAAGCGCTGGGCTGGATAGGCGCTGAGCTTGTAGACGGCCTCTTCTAATGAGAAGAGCTTGTGTTCGCGCACGCAAGGACCGAGCAGGCGTCCAGCCGAGCCGTAGAGACGCGGGTGCACGGCGCCATCGGGAAAGTAGATACCGTCGGTGCCCATCATGTATTTTTCGTGCGATAGAAACGGATGCACCAGCGCATCGTCGCCGTGGTGAAATACGAGTAAAACGGCTAGGTTTTCGTCGATGAGTAGATCGCACAGCGCTTCTACGGCTGGCTTGCCCGTAGCCTGTACATAGGATCCGAGGGATTGACCGATAAAGCGGGCGTTGTCGCGTCCGGGCAGCCAGGCAATATAGATGCGGTCGAGATCGACTTCGTAGCGATCAATGACCCGGGCAAAGCGCGCGCGAATGGCCGGATCGGCCAGCTTCGGAATCACGCCAAGGGGGCCGTCTTCCCACACTTCGTAGGGCAGCATGTAGTTGAGCATGGTCGAGCCGGGCAAGTAGGGATAGACGTCAAAGGAGAAGTCGACCTCGTGCACGGCTACCTCGTCGACGTAACCCAGCAATTCGTCGATCTGCTGCGGGGTGGTGCCCTTAAAGTGGGAAATGTGCACCGGAACGCCGGCGCGTCGGCCGATTTCAACGGCCTCTTTCACCGCTTCGAGCGTACCCTTTTTATAGCGCACGTGCGTCACATAGAGCCCCTGCTGAGGCGCCATAGCAGCGCAGGCTTCGACCAGTTCGTCCGTAGTTGAAAAGCATTCGGAGATATAGTCCAGGCCCGTGGAAAGCCCCACCCCGCCTTCGGCCATACCGCGCTCGACGCCGGCGACGATTTCGCCCATTTGCACGTCGTCTGGGACGGCTCGCCCCCAGCCCATGGCCATGCTGCGGAGGTGGGCATAGGGCACGTGCGTAATCGTGTTTTGGCAGGTGGTTCCGTCGAGCCCGCGCATGTAGTCGTCGAGGCTTTGCCAGCCGTCGTAATCGGCTAGCTGCAGGCCGTTGAGGGCCCGCATATAATAGATCCAATGGGGCCAGGTTTGCGCGTCGACAGGGGCATAGGAGATGCCGTCGGCCATGATCACTTCGCTGGTAAATCCCTGCAGCGTTTTGGGCGTGAAGTTGGCGATTTTGCGCAGCCAGCCGTCGGAGTGGTTGTGCACGTCGACAAATCCTGGTGCCACGCACTGACCCGCTGCGTCAATGCGCTGCGCGGCCGTGGCGCTGCCGAGGTCGCCTATGGCGACTATGCGATCGCCGCGCACGCCGATATCGCTCCCATATCGAGGGGTTCGTGTGCCGTCGAGAAGGGTGCCATTTGAAACGATGAGATCGTAGTCGCTCACGCGTTATGCTCCTTGAAGTAATTGGACTTCTAAATCGTCAAAGTAGGTCGTGCCGGTGCCGTCCTGGCGCAGGGCAATGCAGATAGAAGACGCATCGGGCGGAGGGGGGCCGTGCAACTCGACGCTAACAAGCGTCCACTCGCGGGTGCCGACGATGCGCTGCGAGCAGCTATAAGGATAGCGCTCGGCTTCGTTGTAGAGGGCCCAGCGCACCGCCAAACAGGCGCCGCGTCCTTCTACCTCTTCTGTAGCAATGTAAATGCTGATGCGAAATCCTGTTGCGCGCGTCCAGCGTTCCAACCAGGCTCCGTCGCCCTCGCGGTTCATTGTCCACTCGCTCACTCCCTGCGTCTGGCGAGAAATCTGCAGCGAGTATTGATCGCTGCGTCCGAAGTCCTTGCACCAAGTCGTCCCCTCGCCGGCGGGAAGCCAGGGCCAGGGGTCGGTGGGCGGTGGGCTGGGTTCGCTCAGATTGAGTCCGCGTGCGAAGCTGCTCGTTCGCTCGTAGATCGGTAGTTCGGCGTGGCCGGCATAGGTAATGGGTGGTATGGGAGCGGCCGCTGCCATTAGCGCGGCGACGTCGGCATCGGGACATCGTTCTATGCGGAAGGTCTCGCAGATCGGTCCATAGAGCTCTTCGCGCTCATAGCGGGCGACAAAGTGGACGTCGTATCCCCAGTTGCAAACGCCTATTGAAGTGCGCCCAGCGGTATCCCCGACAAAGGCAAACGCCGGGTTGTGGCCGGGATCGTCGGCCAATACGAGCCGTCCATCGGGGGCAAAAGACTGCGGGGATGGAATGCCGGTAGCCAGGTGGTTTAGGGGCATCTGCCAAACCCCTTCGGGCGTTTCTCCGAGCAGGCGATTGTGTCGCGTTTGCCACAT